>JANQKA010000434.1 GCA_028281405.1 Hasllibacter sp.
CTCCGGCGCGGCGCGTCCATCGTAGCGCACGGCGATCGGCAGGAAATGGAACTGGATGTCCGGATACTCGACGCCAGCCTTCGACCGGATGAAGGCGCAACTCTCGAACTGATTCGACGCGCCCGGCCCCCGGCGGCGCAACCACCAATTCGCCCCGATCCACGCCTTTCCCCAGAAATTCCAGTACTTGTACAGCGAAACCGGACGGGTCGAGGCCATCTGCACGTAGAGTTCCAAGTGATCCTGGAGGTTCCGCCCCACGCCCTGCCGGTCGGCGCGGACCCCGATTCCGTGTTCCGACAGATGCGCGCCCGGACCGACGCCCGACAGCATCAGGAGTTTGGGCGAGTTGATCGCCGAGGCGGAAATCACCACGTCGCCGCGCGACCTCACCGTCCCGGAGCCGATGTCCACGCCGACCGCGCGGCCTCCCTCGAACACGATTCGCCGCGCCTCTCCGCGCTTCAGCGCCACGTTTCCGGTCTTCATCGCGGGCTTGAGATAGGCGTTCGCCGCGGACCAGCGTCCGCCGTCCCGGATCGTCGCCTCGAAGGCGCCGAAACCCTCCTGCTGGCGGCCGTTGTAATCCAGGGTCACCGGGTACCCCGCTTGGCGGCCCGCCTCGACGAAGGCCAACACCAGAGGGTTGTCGCGCCGTCCCCGCGACACATGGAGGGGACCGCCGGACCCGCGCCAGTCCGGGTCGCCTCCGTGCCCGCCGTCGTTCCACGACTCAAGACGTTTGTAGTAGGGCAGCACGTCGGCGTAGCTCCAGCCACGGGCACCCATTTCCTCCCAATGGTCGAAGTCCAGCGCGTGGCCGCGCACATAGACCATGCCGTTGATCGAGGACGATCCCCCTATGACGCGGCCGCGGGGACAGGCCAGGCGCCTCCCCCCGAGATTCGGTTCGGGATCGGTGCGGAATCCCCAGTCGTAGCGCCTCATGTTCATCGGGAACGACAGCGCGCCGGGCATTTGAATCAGCGGTCCCCAATCGCCGCCGCCCGCTTCGATGACGATTACCGACCGCCCCGCCCCGGCCAGGCGGTGGGCCATCGCGCATCCCGCGCTGCCCGCTCCGACGATGACGTGATCCGCTTCCATGCATGCCCCGCTTCGCGTCGCCGGGCCCGGTGGCGCGGGCCGATGTGGGCGGATTTCAGAACGGCGCCTCGACGGGGCCCATGCCCACGTAGACGCTCTTGAGTTGACTGTAGTGATCCACGGCGGCCTTGGAATTCTCGCGGCCGACGCCCGACATTTTGGAACCGCCGAACGGAGCCTCCACCGGCGAAAGGTTGTAGGTGTTGATCCAGCACGAACCCGCCTCCAGGCGCCCGATCACCCGGTGGCCGCGGGCGAGATCCCGGGTGAACACTCCGGCGGAGAGGCCGAACGGCGTGTCGTTGGCGCGGGAGACGGCCTCGTCCTCGTCGTCGAAGTCGAGAACCGAAAGAACCGGACCGAATATCTCCTCGCGCGCGATGGTCATCCCGTCGGTCACGTCCGCGAACACGGTCGGCGGCATCCAGAAACCGTCCCGGGGCAGACGTTCGCCGCCGGCGACGAGACGCGCTCCCTCCGCGATTCCCTTGGCGATGTAGTCCTCGACGATCCGGAGCTGACGTTCCGACACCATGGGTCCGAAGGTCGTCGCCTCGTCCAGAGGGTCGCCCAGCGCGGCGTTCCCCAACCTGGCCGACAGGCGGTCGAGAAACC
Source organism: Hasllibacter sp. (assembly GCA_028281405.1). Lineage (GTDB taxonomy): Bacteria > Pseudomonadota > Alphaproteobacteria > Rhodobacterales > Rhodobacteraceae > JANQKA01. The sequence goes on from JANQKA010000434.1 coordinate 1,723, forward strand.
GCTCCTTCACGCCCTTCTGCACGAACACCCGCGTTCCGTTGGAGCAGACCTGTCCCGACGAATAGAAGTTGCCGAGGATCGCGCCGCCCACGGCGTCCTCGACGTCCGCGTCGTCGAAGATCAGCAGGGGCGATTTGCCGCCGAGCTCCATCGTCACGTTGCGGATGCCCTCGGCGGCGGCGGCATAGACCTTCCTGCCCGTCGGAACCGAGCCGGTGAGCGACACCTTGGCGACGCGCGGATCCGAGACCAGCGCGGCGCCGACATCCCCCGCGCCCTGGATCACGTTGTAGACCCCCGGCGGCGCGCCGGCCTCGGTCAGGATTTCCGCCACCTTCAGCGCCGACAGCGGCGTGGTCTCGGACGGCTTGAACACCATGGTGTTCCCGCAGGCCAGCGCAGGCGCGCCCTTCCACGCCGCGATCTGGGTGGGGTAGTTCCACGCGCCGATCCCGACGCAGAGGCCGAGCGGCTCGCGCACCGTGTAGACGAAGTCCGAGCCGAGTTGGACGTGTTCGCCGGTGAGGCTTCCCCCGAGACCGCCGAAATACTCCAGGGCGTCGGCGGCGGAGGTGGCGTCCGCCACCAGGGTCTCCGACAGCGGCTTTCCGGTGTCGATGGTCTCGATCCCGCTGAGCTCGAGGTTGCGTTCCCGCATGATGTCGGCGGCCCGGCGCAGCACCCGTCCACGCTCGGTTCCCGTGAGACCCGCCCAATCCTTCCGCGCCCGGTCGGCGGACTCCAGCGCGCGGTTCACGATTTCCGGCGTGGCGGCGTGGACCTTCGCCACCGTCTCGCCCGTGGCCGGGTAGATCACGTCGATCGGCGCCCCGCGATCATCCTCGACATGGGCTCCATCGATGAAATGACTGGCCTTCGGCCGCGCGTCCGGTCGCCGCATCGCTCCCTCCGAGATTTCCGAATCGGGTAGTCCGGCGCCGCGCCCCCGTCAATCGCGCCGCCGACGGGCGCCGCCACGGGCGGATTCCGGTGGAACGGCGGGACGAACCGCGCGCGGCGCGGTTTCCGAAGGGCCTCCGCCTTGTCACGGCGGCGCTTCGCCGGAGGGAGCGGCGCCTCCCCCGCGCCGCGAAGCCGCCTCGCACCAGGTGATGAACACGACGGAGGCCAGGATCGCCAAACCGCCCGCGATCACGAACACGTCCGGAGGCTCGCCGAACGCGAAGGCCCCCAGAAGGGAGGCCCAGACCAATTGCAGGAACATGACCGGCTGCGTGGTCGTCAGCGGCGCGTGGGAGAAGGCCACCGTCATGGTGTAGTGGCCCGCCGTCGCGAACACGGCCAGCAGCGCGCAAAGGCCCAACTCCGTCCATGTGGGCCAGGTCCAAACCGCCAGGGCGAACGGCGCGAGGGCCGCGGTCACCACGATGGACAGGAGCGCGACGACCACCGGAGGGGCGAACCGGTCGGCGAACAGCTTGGCCATGAAATAGGACACCGAGAACATCGCCGCGGTGCCCAGCATCGCGATGTGGCCGGGCGAAACCTCGCGGAATCCCGGCCGCAGGATGAGCGCGGTGCCGGCCAGCGCCGCGGTGATCGCGAGGATCCTTCGCGCCTCCATCCGCTCCTTCAGCACCAGCACCGCGAGCACCGTCACGCCCAGGGGCGAGAGATAGTGGAGGGCGGTCACCTCGACCAACGGGATCACCGTCATCGAGTAAAACCACAGCACGAGGCCGATCGCGTGGGCGAGGCCGCGGACCCCGAACATCCCGAAGGTCCGCCGGTCGATCCGCACGTGCCGCAGGGCGGGGAGCATGGGGACCACGAACGCGAGGCCGATGACGTAGCGCAGGAACGCCGCCTCGGCGGGCGGCAGCGTTCCGCCCAGAACCTTCACGGTGGCGGAGAGGGCCACGAACAGGCCGCCCGTGACGATCATCCAGAAAATCCCGGCGAGGGGATTGGCCGTCCGGGCGGCGGCGTGATTTGCCATGGCATCCCGTCGCACCCGCGCCGGCGCTTTGCAAGGGCGCGGGCGGCGGTCGGCGGGCGGGCTCGGCGGGGAAGGGGACGCTCACCGGAAACCCGGATCGGCACCAACGCCGCGGTCGGCCGGCGCGCGCGGCGGGACGGGACCGTCCCTCCGGAATCCCGGGGTGGTTCCGTGGTCAGGAAACGGCGTGGCGCGAAGGTCAGGAGGAGCGGGACGAACGGTTGGTCAGGACCGTCTGGACCGACTTGAGCTCCTTCTCCTCGCCCCGTCCCGACACCGCGGCCAGTTCGCGGACCAAGCGGTCGACCGCGGCTTCGTAGAGCTGCCGCTCCGAATAGGACTGTTCCTTCTTGTCGTCGTTGCGGTGCAGGTCGCGCACCACCTCGGCGACGGCGATCAGGTCGCCCGAGTTGATCTTCTGATCGTACTCCTGGGCGCGCCGGGACCACATGGCGCGCTTGATCCTGGCCCTGCCCTTCAGGGTGGTCATCGCCTTCGAAACCACGTCCGGAGTGGACAGCGGGCGCAGTCCGGCCTCGACCGCCTTGTCGACCGGAACGCGCAGCTTCATCCTGTCCTTCTCGAAGGCGACCACGATGAGGTCGAGTTTGAACCCGGCGATCTCCCGCTTCTCGATGGCTTCGACCTTCCCGACGCCGTGGGCCGGGTAGACCACGAAATCATCGGGACTGAACGGGGCGTTCTTCGTGGGCTTTTTCATATGTTTCCTCGACCATTCACGCGTCGGGCGGCCGCCGGAGGAGCGGCGGCTCGCGAAACGAGCGGTTATCACCGAATCCCCGCCCGTGGAAGCCTCCGGCGGCCGCGGGGCCGCGGATTGGTCCGGGCGGGACGCGCGGCGGCGGGGGCCCTCAGCCTCCCTCGCCGGGTTCCGGCGAAAAGTATTTTTCCAGTTTGCCCTCTTCCCCGTCGTGTTTCTCCGCGTCCGGCAGGGGATCCTTCTTGGTGATGATGACCGGCCACAGTTCGGAGTACTTGCGGTTGAATTCGACCCACTTTTCGGTGTCGGGCTCGGTGTCGGGGCGGATGGCGTCAACCGGACATTCCGGCTCGCACACGCCGCAGTCGATGCACTCGTCGGGGTGGATCACCAGCATGTTCTCGCCCTCGTAGAAACAATCCACGGGGCACACCTCCACGCAGTCGGTGTGCTTGCAGGCGATGCAGTTGTCATTGACGATGTAGGTCATTTCTTCCGGTCGCGTCCCAAGTCGGCGCGCGCGTGAGTATACCCGGATCCGGGAGTTTTCAAGAGTCCGGCCAAGGGAAACCGGTCGCCTCCCGCGGCGGCGGCGGGGTGTTCCGCCCGGTTTCCGCGGCGCGGGTTTCTTGACGCGGGGCCGGTTCGGGGCCGTGGTCTTCGTAGAGTCCGCGCGCCTCCGGCGCCGGGCCGCGGCGGGATCCCAGATCCAGCACCTTCACCACGCGGACGCGCCCGCCGCGCGAAATGGTCAGCATGTCTCCGACGGACACGGACCGGGCGGGCTTCCGGACCTTTTCGCCGTTCAGCCTGACGCGGCCCGCGGCCACCGCTTCGGCCGCTTGTCCCCGGGTCTTGTGGAACCTGGCGAACCAGAGCCACCTGTCCAACCTCAGTGTCGCGCCGAGATCCAATTCACTTCCTGTCCTTCAGGCCCATGAGGGCCGCGGCGAAAGGATTGTCCGGATCGATCCGATCCTTGTCGGCCTCGGGTTTCGAGGAATAGATCCGGGGACCGCCCTTGCCGCGTTCCCGGTCGCCGCCCCCGCCCTTGGAATTCCTTCCGCCGCCGCGCTCTTTCGGCCAACCTCCTTCTCCCCGCTCATTCCGCCGTCCGCCTTCGCCGCGCCCGCTCCGCCCGCCGCCTTCGCTCCGCCCGTGCCGACGCCCGCCTTCGCCCCTCTCGTTCCGCTCGTTCCGCGGGCCTCCTTCGCTCCGCCCGTTCCTCCGACCGCCTTCGCCGCGATCATTCCGCGCGGCCGCGCCTTCGACGCGCCCGCTTCTCCGGCCGTCCCCGCCGCGCGCCGCTCCGCGGTCTCCGCCTTCGTTCCGCGCGTCGCCGGCGCTTTGGCCATCGCGCCGGGGGCCGCTCCGCGCGCCACCGCGGCGCCTCCGGTCGCGCCGGAACACATAGAACACCTCCATCTCGGGTTCCGCGTCCGCCTTGCCCCGTCCGCCCGTCCCGGCGCCCCCGGGAGTTTCCCCGCCAACGGATGATTCGGCGTCCGGCGGATTTGCCCGCGCGCCACCGGCCGCCGCGGCCGCACCGCCGTCCGGCGCGGTTCCGATTCCCTCCACTCCATCCGTGGGTGGGCCGACGGTTCCGGCGGCGGCTTCCGGCGAAGCGGCGGCTTCGACATCCGGCGGGACGCCCGTCGAACCATCCGACGAGGTTCCGCCGTCGGCGTCCGATCCATCGGCGACCGAGTCCAACGGCGAATCGGTCGATGTGGAATCCGGCTCCGCCGCTTCTTGGCAGTCCGGCGAACCGCCCGCGGAGCCACTGGAAGAGACCCCGGCGCCGTCACCGAATTCCGCGCCGGATGCGGCGGTCGACCCGTCCGCGGGCGAATCGGCCGACTCGGAATCCGGCTCCGCGCCGGGCGCGGCGGTCGACGTGGAATCCGGCTCCGCCACTTCTTGGCCGTCCGGCGGAGCCAAAGCGCCTTCATTGGATTCCGCGTCGGCCGGCGCGCCCGCGGACGGATTTGTTGGCGCGGAACCAGTCTCTTCCGGATCGTCTTCCGGAGATTCGCCCCCGGAACCGTCGGGAGGGGCCGCGGAGCCGGCATCGGAATCCCCGCCGGGCGGGTCGGCGTTGGACCCGCCACCGATCGCGGCGGCGGGCTCCGACGCCGGCGCTCCGGAGTCCGTTCCTTCCTTCGAATTCGCGGTTCGGGCATCCCGGCCCGCCTCGGCGGGCGCCTCCTTCACCTTCTCACGCTCGCCCCTCTCCCCGGAATATCCAAGCCCCCGCATGAGGTCCGCGAATTGATCCAGCGTCAGACCGGAAAGCGACAACATCGCGGCCGAGGCCTCGAATCCCGTACGCGTGTCCTTTGCCCGGATCAGATCGGCCAGGCGCTCCAGCATGTCGATCCGGATCGCGCGCTGGCCGGAACGGCGGTATCCCGACATCATGTAGGTTCCATCCGCCACGCCCGGAGCCACCGGGATGGTAACGAGGCCGGGCGGGGGGCTTTCGGGAAAATCGTCGAAACCGTTCGCGACCGCCCAAAGCACCAGGCGCAGGCGGGTCGGCGCGGGTTTCAACAGCGCCGGCATGAATATCGTGAACTGACCGAACCTGACGCCGTGCTTGCGCAACGCCCCGCGGGCGCCCTGATCGAGATCCTTGACCTCGGAGGCCACCTCGTCGCGTTTGATGATCCCGAGATTCTCGATCAGGCGGAACGAAAATCCCCGGGCGAGGCCATCGATCGTCTCGTCCTTCCTCATCGCCTCCAACGGCTCGAACAGCGCGGCCACCTTGCGGTCCACGAAATGCCGAAGCCTGCGCTCCACCTTGATCTTCACGTCGGGGCCGGCCTCGTCGTCGACGAACGCCTCGACGCCCGGATTCATGGGGTCCGCCCCGCGCGCGATCTTTCCCACGGCGTCGGTGCCCCACATCAGCCCGCCCTGGTCCGTGAAATCCATCTCCGTGTCGGAGGCGTTGTAGAAGCGGTCGGCGCGGAGGGAGAACTGGGGCGCCAGCGCCGCGACGGAAGCCTGCCGCAACGCCTTGTCCTCGCCCGGGTCGCTGGCCTTGTCGCGACGGAACCGGAAACCCTCCAGGCGTCCGACGAATTCGCCCTCGACGGTGACCTCGCCCTTGTCGTTGACTTCGGCCAAGAGGCCCTCCTTCTGCTTCAGCCGCCGCACGAGCACGCCCGTGCGCCGATCCACGAACCTCCGGGTCAGCGCGTCGTGGAGCGCGTCCGAAAGGCGGTCCTCCACCGCGCGGGTCTCTCCGCGCCAATGGTCGGCGTCCGCGACCCAACCTTTCCTCTGGGCCACGTATGTCCACGTGCGGATGTGAGCCAACCGCTTCGAAAGCGTGTCAATATCGCCCTCCGTCCTGTCTATACGACGTACCTGCCCCGCAAGCCAGTCGTCGGGAACATGGCCCGAGTCCCGCAGGTGAACGAAGATCGAACGCAACAGGGCGGCGTGCTCGTCGGCCGAGATGCCGCGGAAATCCGGAATGCGGCAGACGTCCCACAAAAGGCGCACGTCGCCGCCGCCGCCCACACGTTGAACGACCTCCGGCGCGTCGGCCACGGCCTTGAGCGCCAAAAGATCCTCCGACTCCCGCGCCCGCGTCAGCAACGCGTCGTCGGTCGGAGCCTCGAGGGACCGCACAAGCGCGTCGACCGTTCCGAATTCCAGCCGCGAATTGCGCCACTGAAGTTTGCGGACCGGCGCGAACCTGCTTTCCCCGATCGCCTCCACGACCTCGTTGGCCAAGGGCTTCGCCTCGCCGGTGACTCCGTATGTTCCCGGCCGCTCGTGACGACCCGCGCGTCCGGCGATCTGGGCGAGCTCGTTCGGCTGGAGTTGCCGCATGCGCCTGCCGTCGAATTTCGCCGTCGCCGAAAACGCGACATGCCGGATATCCAGATTCAACCCCATTCCGATCGCGTCGGTGGCCACGAGGTAATCAACGTCGCCGTTCTGGTAGATTTCCACCTGGGCGTTCCGGGTGCGCGGCGAAAGCGCGCCCATCACCACCGCCGCGCCGCCCTTTTGCCGCCTCAAAAGTTCCGCGATGGCGTAGAGGTTTTCGACCGAAAACCCGACGATCGCGGAGCGCGGCGGCATGCGGCTGATCTTTTTGACGCCGGTGTGGGTGAGCGTGGAAAACCTTTCGCGCCGCTCGAACCGCGCCCTTGGCACCAGCGACGCGATCGCCCCCCGCATGTTCTCCGAGCCGAGGAACACCGTTTCGTGCCTCCCCCGGGCGTGAAGCAGCCTGTCGGTGAACACATGGCCCCGCTCGGGATCGGCGCAGAGTTGGATCTCGTCGACGGCGAGAAAATCGACGTCGAAGCCGACCGGCATCGCCTCCACCGTGCAGACCCAGTACCGGGTTCGGGGAGGCACGATACGCTCCTCCCCGGTGACGAGGGCCACCGTCGAGGGACCGCGCGCCGCGACGATCCGGTCGTAGACCTCCCGCGCCAGCAGGCGCAGCGGAAGGCCGATGACGCCCGTGCCGTGCCCGAGCATCCGCTCCACCGCGTAATGCGTCTTGCCGGTGTTCGTGGGGCCGAGGACGGCCGTGATTCGGGGCGGGTCTGACATGCGCCTCCCGGGGTCGCGGGGACTTCAGGCGTCGATTCCGACGACCTTGCGTTCAAGCCTCGATATCGCCTCGATCACATCCCCTCGGTGGGGATTGAGGCGGTTGGCGGCGCGGAACGCCTCCAACGCCCGCCCGTGGAATTTCAACTCCTCCATTATGATTCCGAGGCCGACGAGCGCGCCGTAATGGCGGGGGTTCAATTCCAGGGTCCGCCGAATGTCCTCGATCGCCGGGCCGTGGAGTTTCAAAGCGAAATAAGCAGCCCCCCGGGCGTTGTAGCCTTCGGCGAATTCGGGCGCGTGGTCGACGAGGGCGCCGAGGTGATCGAGGGCGGCCGCGAAATCCTTTTCCGCCAGCGCCCGGCGGCCGCGCCGCAGCAGAAGATCCATCGCCGGGGAGCCGCTTTTGGACCACTCCCCGCGGACCGCGGCGTCGATCGACTCCCAGTCATCCTCCGCAGGGTCCGACAACCGTTCCAACAGCGCGTCGAGATCGACCTCCGGGGAGGCTCCGCCGTCCGCCGCCGCGGCGCCGATCCAAAGGACGGCGGCGGAGACCGCGGCCATTGCAATCAGTCCAACCCGTGCCATAACATCAACATAGCACATACCCGCGGCGATTGTGAACGCGGCGGCCCAAAAGGAGGAGCGCGTCATGAGCGATGTCATCGCCAAGGCCGTCGAGGCGCTGAACGGGAAAATCCCCGACGGCTTCGACGGATCCGCGAAATTCGAAATCGAAGGCGAGGGTTCCATCATTCTTGACGGCGACGGCGCCCGACCCGGCGACGGAGAGGCCGAGGTGACCATGAAAGCCGACGCCGACACCTTCCGCGCCATCCTCGAAGGCGAATTGGATTCAACCGCCGCCTTCATGTCCGGCAGGATTTCCGTGGACGGGGACATGGGTCAGGCGATGCGGCTCGGGTCCACGCTGGGTTGATGCCGGAGCGGGCTCCGCTTCACGGGGATATCGCGGACGGGCCGGAGCGCGGTTCGGCCTATTGGACCCTCGCGGCCGACGGTGTCCGGATACGGGTGGGCGTCTGGGACACCGGCGGCCGCGGCTTGGTGTTGATCCTCCCCGGCCGCACGGAATACGTCGAAAAATACGGCCCCGCCGCCGCCCGTTTCGCCGAGGACGGCTATTCCACGGCGGTGATCGACTGGCGCGGGCAGGGTCTCGCGGACAGGTTGACCGGCAACCCCCTGGTCGGCCACGTGAGAATGTTCGGCGATTATCAGAAGGATTTGACCGCCGCTTTCGGGCTTCTGAAGGAGGTCGGCGCGGCGGGCGGTGGCACCGCCGATCCCCCAGTCCATCTCGTCGCGCACTCCATGGGGGGCGCCATCGGGCTCGCGGGGCTGATTCGCGGCGTCGACGTGGCCAGCGTGGTGTTTTCTGCGCCGATGTGGGGGATCCTCCTTTCGCCGGCCCTGCGCCTTACGGAACGGATTCTCGGAACAGCCGCCCGGACGCTCGGACGCGACGAGGGATTCGCGCCCGGACGCGACAAGGACAAGGCCTATCCCGAGGCGGTTCAGTTCCCCGAAAACCTTCTGACCGGTCACGAGCCGACGTATCTTTGGATGCGGAAGCAGCTCGACGCCCACCCAGAGTTGAAGGTCGCGGGGCCGTCCTGGCGCTGGGTGGCTGAGGCCCTCGGCGAATGCCGATACTTGGCGGGCATTCCGCCGCCGAACGTGCCCTGCCTGACGATCCTGGGGATGGACGAGGCCATCGTTGACCCGGATCCCGTCCGGGCCATCATGAAGCGGTGGCCGGAAGGAGAGTTGCTGGAGTTCTCCGGCTGCGGGCACGAGCCTATGATGGAGTCTCCGGCGATCCGCGGGCGGGTGTTCGAGGAAATGTTGGACCATTTCGGGAGACACAGGCCTCACTGACCTGGCCGGTTCAAGAGAACTGCCACATTTTCCCGAATGGCCCATTCCACCGCCGCTTCCTCCCTCCGGCCCCGCCGGACGCCCCCCGTGAGAAGGCGACCGAGGTTTGAAATGCTCTCCGGACCTAAAATACATTGTATATCATTGGTGCTTCCGCACGGCAGTCTCGTTGATCGCGGTAAGCCAGCGGACAATGGCCGGATTGGGCGGGCTAAGCCGACGATCCGCAATGTCGTCCCCGAGTGATTCGGATGATCACTCCGCCGGTTTGTTCGAATACCGGGTGTGGCTGACCTCCCCGACGTTCCACGGCATCCGGGTGTTTCATACCGTCCCGAGTCGGATGGGTGGAAAGCAGGCGGGGCAGGCCTCGACCTGCCCCAATGGTGTGGTCTAAACCTTATCGCGGGAAAGACCACGCCGCTCCTTCTGCTGAACCGCTTCTAACGCCCCTCGCCGCCGTCCGCAAGCGCATGAACGTAGAAATTCGCGTTCATTGTCCGGCATCGATCCAATTCGCTCCGCCAAGCAGCTCCGCGATGGCCAAGCGGCATCGGCCCGCCCCACTACGACCGATACCATGATCCCCGCTCTTCGCGTCCGGTGGGTCGATCACCCGGAAACAACGCTTCACCTGGGCCGCAACCGAAGTCAGTGAAGCGATGAACAATCGGTCGGAGCCCGGGGAAGCGAGGGGATGGCCCGAATTCCGAGATATCGGGTGATTCGTACGTACCGATTCGGGCTGACTGGAAGCAGGCGGGGCAGGCCGCAGCCTGCCCCAATGGTGTGGTCTCAACCTTATCGCGGGAAAGACCACGCCGCTCCTTCTGCTGATTCGCTTCTAACGCCCCGTGCCGCCGGGCACAAGCAACAATTCCGGAGAAATTCGCGCTCATCGCCCGATGTCGAACCGATTTGCCCGTCGAGATCATCCGAGATGAGCACGGTGAAATCAGCCAAACCCGCCTCGACCGAGCCGCGGGGCCACGCCCTATCGCCGTTCGCGACCTCTCCCCCGGAAACTACGCTTCACCCGGGCCGCGACCGCAATCGGCGGTTTTCTGAGCCAGCGGTTGAAGGCTGGACGAAGCGCGGGTACGGCCCGAAATACCAAGAATTCGGGTGATTCGTACGGTCCCAAGTCTGACTGACGGGAAGCAGGCGGGGCAGGCCGCAGCCTGCCCCAATGGTGTGGTCTCAACCTTATCGCGGGAAAGACCACGCCGCTCCTTCTGCT
>JANQKA010000488.1 GCA_028281405.1 Hasllibacter sp.
GGCGACGGCGATGACTGGATTTTCGGTGGTGACGGCACGGACACCGCCGTGTTCAAGGGAGTCCGGGCTGATTATCGCGTGTCTTTGGGGGCTGTCGACGTGGCCGGATCGTCCATGAAGCGGGGCATCGTGGAATACGTCGGGAGCGCGGTCACCACGTACGGCGGACGCGATGAGTTGCGGGACATTGAGGTACTGTCTTTCAGCGACGTGACGATTCAGGTTTCCGATATTTCGGAAAACACGGATCCCGTGGTGTCGAATCCGGATCGATCGAATCCAACCCTGTTGGAACTCCCCCGCGTCGCGGGCGTCATCCTGACGACCGGCGCACTGATCGACTCGGTGAACGCAGGCAATTATTTTACGGACCCCGACGGCGATTCGCTGACATTCTCGGCGGCGGTGGGTGAAATCGGGGCGGATCTCTCCACGCTGGGGCTTTTGATCAACCGCGAAACAGGAGTGATTTCGGGGACGTTCACCGGGACTGAGGATACAGCGGTCGCCGTCACGGCTACCGACGAGCACGGCGCGTCGGTTTCCGCGGCCATCGGCGTCGTGGCCAACGCCGCCCCGGTCGCGCTTGGGACGCACCTGTTGGATTTGAGCGTCACCTTGGGCGCGGATATCGCCCCCATCGACGTGTCCGGGGGATTTTTCGACGCCGACTCGGATGTCCTAACCTTCTCCGTGACCGGTCTGGACCGGACTGGCTTGTCCTTCGATTCGGCTTCCGGACGGATCATCGGCGCGGTCGCCGGCGAGGGAGTGTACTCCGTGACCGTGACCGCTCTGGACGGCCGTGGTGGAGAGGTCGCGAAAACCTTCGCGATCACGGCGTCCCCGACGCCGAACCGGGCTCCCGAGCTCGATGCGGCAAACGCCCCGGGGGACCGCGTCGAAACCGTCGGCGAAGCGATCGACGCCATTGAATTGGACAACGTCTTCAGAGATCCCGACGGCGACGAATTGACCTACGACGTGTCGTTTGACAGTACCGGTCACGGGTTGCTGTTCGATCCGGCGACGAAACGGATCACGGGAACTTTGACCGGGGCCGGAGATGTCGTGGTCACGGTCACGGCGAGCGACGGAGCCGCGACAACGGCTCCGCACACCTTCACGGTGGAGGCGAACAGGCCGCCGGTGGTGATCCCGGACGGTGTCGGCGTCGTTTCCGTTAGGATTATGGCTGGCGTGAGCGACGACACGGTTTTCGGATTGAAGGGAGATGATATTCCACTGGTGGACACTTGGTATCGGCCGGGCGCTTGGTATATGGACTATCTCGAAATTGATCTAGGAGGGATGTTTGGGGATGCCGACGGTGATTCCCTGTCTTTAACCGCATCCATCGGGGAGCGGAAGGGCGGAAAGGATATTGGGAAAATCGGTATGTCCGTGGACGGAATGATTTTGAAAGGAAGCATTGATGGCAGAGGCTATGAAGAAAGGATCGGTAAAGAAGTGGTGGAAATACCGATCCACATCCTTGTCCAGGATGGAAAAGGCGGGGAGACTGAAAGTTTCTTCAAACTCAGATTTGGATTGAGTGAGGAGATTCGCTGGGACAATCTAGAAATCCATGGATCCAATTTTTATGATCTGTTGGAAATCACAGGGGATGACAACGAATTGTACGGCCACCGCGGTGAAGATGTCCTTGTGTGCGTTAGTGGGCGCAATAATGAGCTGTTCGGAAATTCGGGGGATGATATCCTTGTGAACCTTAGTGGGGACTATAATGAGCTGTTTGGAAATTCGGGGGATGATATCCTCAAAAACAGTAGTGGGAATGGAATTGAGCTGTTCGGTGGTTCGGGCAAGGATGAACTGATTGTCCGTGCAGGAGCCGAAAATAGGATGACAGGTGGCGACAACGCAGACAAATTTACAATCTACCCTACTGTCCAATCTGCCACAATCACCGATTTCGAGGTGGGTTCGGATAAGTTATATTTCGTTGGCTATGGCAAAGAATATGCCAATGGTGAGAATCTGACTGTAAGTAACGAAGAAGAAATAAATAGTGATGGGACTATGAGAAATGATAAAATTCTAGTAATGGGCGAAACGACATTGACGCTGGAAGGCCTGCCTGAATCAACCAGCATAACCTTTGACAACGATTATTATTTCATTTGAGATTCAACATATATTGAGTGCGTGCGTGAGGCGTTCATCTGCTCGCTGTGGGCCGATGAAGTTCCGCTTGCGATTGGAAGGAAGTGTGGGTCATGGTTTGTTCTATTCCAAGTGAAGCATGAGCGTATTTGGATTGGGATATGAGTTTTCGGTTCCGGTGGTTCGCCACGGCGTAGAGGTTTCTCCGTCGGTACGGGGGGGCTTCCGGTCGGTCTTGGCTGTTTTGTCTGGAGGTGGCGGTGATTTGTCGCCTCCCATGGAATTGGCGCCTCCCTTCACGTGGAACGCATCGCCGGCGCTTTTATCGGTCGGTGCCGCCGGAGCGCTTCCGTTGCCGCCTTTTATTTCTCCACCGATCGGGATTCGCTTGCTTTCAGCGCGCTGGCGGTTTGGGACGGCGAAAGGCGGGAATCCGCGGACGTCGGGTTGGAGTTCGATCCGGCAGCCGGGACGATCAAGGTCGCGGGGAATGAATTCTCTGCGGTTGTCGGTCGGGTTATCGAGGTCACCGCTTTCGACCCTCCGTGGGGCATCGCAACGCAATCCTTAACCATCAACGGGATGCCCACGATGCTCCTCACGCGTCCGTTGAAGATTGAACGTTGATGGCCGTACATAAGGTCGATCACCGTGACCTACGGTTTCACCGACTCCAATGGCGACGCGTTGACTTTAGGGGTGATGGGGGTGGATGACTCCGGTCCGAGGTTCAATCCCGCCGAACAATGTGAGCGAGGGGACGCTTGACGTCTCCGATGCTCCGATGGTCGTGATCACCGCCTGGGACGTCGACGGATGCAACCAATCCGTGAGAAAC
>JANQKA010000490.1 GCA_028281405.1 Hasllibacter sp.
ATCTCGGGTATTCCCGATGGTCAACATTTTGTTTGGTAAAGAGTTATTCCTGGTGTGCTCACGCCCTGACGGAAGAATAATGCTAATAATATATCAACCCGGATGTTCCGGCGGGAGAATCAATCCGCGCGGACGCCTCAATGACCCCGGGAATTTGGCCAGGTCCAACATGCCAATGACCGTGAGTTCTTGGTGGCGATGCTTGGAATAGTCTTCCGCGGGCGTTGGCGACGGCCTTGTGTCCGCCCCAACGTTCGGAGGAAGGGCGAATGGAGCGAGATCCGATAGGGGACATTCCACCCAACGAAACCGCGGTTGTTTGGGCTCAAGCACCCCGGTTGTCGAATTTCCGCAACCTCCTACGGTGCGCGCTGAGCGCTCCGCATCCGCGTTTCATGTTCCACCAACACTGACCTTCACGGGTATTCGACTGTCCCTTATCCGTCGCCATCGAGTACTTCGCGGAATTCAACCCTCCGAGGAAAATATCGAAGCGCCACCCATCGTAAAACACTTCCCCAACAAGCGGGCGCGGGCCCAAGCCCGCGCCCGATCATCTCGCGATGCGGGAGAGTCCGGGACGCCGGCGGCCCGAAAGACGAACCACGTCGTCCCGGCTTCCCGCGCCGTGTGACCCGCCCGATACGCGTCATCAGGACCGAAGGTCGAATCGGTCGGCGTTCATCACCTTGGTCCACGCGGCCACGAAGTCGCGCGCGAACTTCCCGGCGTTGTCGTCCTGGGCGTAAACCTCCGCGTAGGCGCGCAGCACGGAGTTGGATCCGAACACCAGATCGACGCTGGTCGCGGTGAACCGCGCCGCGCCGGATTTCCGGTCGCGCAATTCGTAGGTGCCGTCCTTCTCCATCGGTTCCCAACTGTACGACATGTCCGTCAGGTTGACGAAAAAGTCGTTCGTCAGTTGACCGACGCGATCCGTGAACACGCCGTGCTTCGATCCGCCGTGATTCACGCCCAGAACGCGCAATCCTCCGACCAGCACCGTCATTTCACCCGCGTTCAGGCCCAGAAGCTGCGCCCGGTCAAGCAGCATCGCCTCCGGCTTCACGGTGTAGGCCTCCTTCTGGAAGTTGCGGAATCCATCCGCCAGGGGCTCCAGAACGGAAAAGCTCTCCGCGTCGGTCTGGTCGTCGGTCGCGTCCCCGCGGCCCTGTGAAAACGGCACCGCTACATCGTGACCCGAGGCCTTGATAGAGCGTTCGACGCCCACGTTGCCCGCGAGCACGATCACGTCGGCGACCGACGCCCCTGACTCGGCGGCGATCGGTTCCAGAACCTTCAGAACCTTCGCCAGACGGTCGGGCTCGTTGGCCACCCAGTCCTTCTGTGGGGCCAGTCGGATGCGCGCGCCGTTCGCGCCGCCACGCTTGTCGGACCCCCGGAAGGTGCGGGCGCTGTCCCAGGCGGTCGCGATCATCTCGGCGTCCGTCAGTCCGCACGCCCCGATCTTGGCCTTGACGGCGGCGACATCGTAGGACGTCGAACCCGCGGGAATCGGATCCTGCCAGATCAAATCCTCCGCCGGGACGTCGGGTCCGTGATAGTTGACCTTCGGCCCCATGTCCCTGTGGGTCAGTTTGAACCACGCGCGGGCGAAGGTGTCGGCGAAATAATCCGGGTCCGCCCTGAAGCGCTGGCAAATCCCGTTGTAGATCGGGTCCACCTTCATCGCCATGTCGGCGTCGGTCATGATCGGATTCTTGCGGATCGACCCATCGGACGCGTCGACCGGTTTCTCCTCTTCCGGCATGTTCTCCGGCTCCCACTGCCACGCGCCGGCGGGGGATTTGGCCAGTTTCCATTCGTAATCGAAGAGGTAGTCGAAATACCCCATGTCCCATTGGGTCGGGTGCTTCGTCCAGGCTCCTTCGATGCCCGATGTGAAGGCGTTGGTCGCTTTCCTTTCATGGCCGGGATTCGACCAGCCGAGCCCCTGCGTGTGGACACCCTCGGATTCGGGGTCCACGCCGATCCTGTCCACCGCGCCGCTTCCGTGGGCCTTGCCGACGGTGTGGCCCCCGCAGGTCAGGGCCGCGGTCTCCTCGTCGTTCATGGCCATCCGGGCGAATGTTTCGCGCACCTGAAGCGCGGTTTTCGCAGGATCGGGATTGCCGTTCACGCCTTCCGGGTTGACGTAGATCAGGCCCATGTGGACCGCGGCCAACGGGTTGGCGAGCGTGGACGGCGTCTCGAGGTCTTCGTAGCGCTGCTCCGACGGAGCGAGCCATTCGGACTCGTTGCCCCAGAACACGTCCTTTTCCGGACCCCAGATGTCCTCGCGCCCGAAGCCGAAGCCGAAGGTTTTCAACCCCATCGATTCGTAGGCCATGTTGCCCGAGAGGATGATGAGGTCGGCCCAGCTCAGGGCGTTGCCGTATTTCTTCTTGACCGGCCACAGAAGACGGCGGGCCTTGTCGAGCGAGGCGTTGTCGGGCCAGGAGTTCAGCGGGGCGAAGCGGATGTTGCCCGATCCGGCGCCCCCGCGGCCGTCCCCCATGCGGTACGACCCCGCGGAGTGCCAGGCGAGGCGTATCATCAGCCCCCCGTAGTGCCCCCAGTCCGCGGGCCACCAGTCCTGACTCTCGGTCATCAACGCCTTCACGTCGGCCTTCACGCCTTCGAAGTCGAGCGCCTTCACCGCGGAGCGGTGATCGTAATCCGGATCCATCGGATTGACGCGCGCGCCGTGCTGATGCAGGATGTCGAGGTTGAGCGCCTGCGGCCACCACTTGGTGACGCTGTTGTCCATGCCGGTGTTGCCTCCGTGCATGACCGGACAGCCGGCCGGATGTGTGATGTTGCTCCCGTCCATGGGATCCTCCTTGAGTGTTTGAATACGTTGGAATTGGCGAACCGGACTTGAATCTCACTCAAGCATCGGTCTGATATGTTCGTCGAAGTGATTCTCCACCGGGCGTGGATAATCGATATTGGGCCAAAGAAGAAGATTGCGCTCCATGCCCTGGAACCAGAATGAAATCGCTTGGCGGTGATAAGGGTCCTCGGCAATTCCGCCCGCGAACACACACCAGAACGGAACGACCTCCTCCGGTTGATTCGCAACCCTCCGATATCCCGCGAAGGATTCCGGGCATCATGAATTTGCAGCTCCTTTCGTGTGCTGCCCCATAGGGCTGCTGGATTTTGGTGGAGACGAACACCATCTTCCCGTAATGAGAATTGTATATCCCGAAGCTGGGGATTATTCCGTGTGGAACGACCCTTCCGTCCGGTGTCACCCTAGTACCGTATATTCCGCGAAGATCAACCGGCCCGATCTCCGCGTACATGCCGGTTCCAACCAGATGATCCCGCATCGCGGAGGAGAACGCCGCTAGGACATCGCCTCCGCGCCAATTTGCATCCACTTGCAACTGCCCACTCCGTTCGAGCGCCTCCCTAGCCATTGGATTCCAACCCCCATGCTTTCCAGCCCTTCACGGAAACGCGGGCGAACAATTCGATCTTTTTTTGGCCGGGAAACATCTCCTCGATGCGTTGACGCGCCTCGTCCGGTTTCGCCGAATGCCGTTCCCTTTCGGCCTCGAGATACTGCTTGACGTTCCGAGCCCCCCTCGGGTTTGGAATTTTCCCCCGCTTGAACACCAGGCACAGTTCGCACTGCGACATCGTGTAGTATCCCGGATTCACCTTCATCTTGTTCCATACGAACGCCACCGTCGCCCAGTCGAATCCCCATGCCTTTCCAAGATGGATCGCCTGATCGAGGTGGGGGCTGCTGGACCACATGAACAGCAGCGAATCGTCGGCGGAGATCGACATCACATCGAGATTCTCCAGATCATCGAGCGTCACGGTCGGGTAATGGCGTTGTGCGCCGCCGGTATCCCGGTTCCCCGCGCCGTTGTGTTGCAGCTGGCCTTTGTAGTCCCATGGCGGATCGGCGTAAATCACGTCGAACCTGCCTTTCGGAAACGGCGGGAACAGCGATTCGGCGCGGCGGGGGGCGCCGGGAACGGGCCCCGACGGCGTGCTCCGCGACCGCCGCTCGAATTCGTCCATCGTTCCACCTCCGTCAAGACCGCCTCCGCGGTTCCACCGCGGGATCCGCGGCGAGGCCGTCCACCCACGGTAAAGAGGCATCCGCCTCGCCGTGGAGGGTCGCCAAGCCGCATCGCCCTCCAACGGGGGACGTTGGAATCCATCCGCCCCGCGAGCGCGCCGGAATCCGGGTCCGCGACCGTTCCCAACCCGAACCGATTTGTAGGCGCGGCCATCTCCCCCGTCAACACACGGGCGGGTTCCATCCATATGGTCCCGCGCGACGACCCGGGCCATCCCGGAGGAATACATGGGACCGGACGCGGATCCGCCCCGCGGGTTCGCGCGGCCCCGCCCCGACGCTTCATCCCGAAGCACGCGCGGCTTCACGGACGCCAAGATGGGCAAAGTGGCATTCGGACGGCCGTGTATTCGGCAAGCCGCCCGAGCCGCGGTCTCCGGGATTCCCCGACCGGACATTCCAACCGTGTCCACCCTTTCCAGCTCCATCGCCCGCGCGGCCGCGAACCGGTCCGCGTCGTCCTCCCTCGGACCTCCAAGGAATTCGTCGAAGGCCCGCCACGATCGAGCGCGCGCGAAGCGCGGGTTCGAAGGCGCGGGACAGGTGCGCCTCGTCCAACGCCACGATCGAGCGAGCGCGAAGCGCAGGCCATCACCGCCGGCTTGCACACCTTCGGGGAAGGAACGCCACGATCGAGCGCGCGCGAAGCGCAGGCCCGGGCGAATGTTTGAAACGTCCCGGCCACGGGACGGAAACGCGCCCGGCGCGGGCCTGGACGACGGCCGCTCCCCTCCCATCGCTTGAACGCTCAAACGTGGACGTCCGTTCATTCCCATCTCCATCGAAAATCCGGGTTGCGCGGCTTCGGCGAGCCTCGACCATCACCGGAAGTATGGTCTCGGCGGGGTGGGTCCGCAACCGCGAATCCGGATTCTCCCCTTCGTGGAGTCCCGCCCGCGGACCTTGGAGCCAAGGACGCGGGCAACCGGGCGGAACCGCCAAAACCATTTTGGCGGACGTGTCCAGGTCACCTCATCGGGCCACCCGGGAAGCGCGCGCTCACGCTCTTGAGGTCTTGGGTTCCGGCCCGCCGGGAGGACGCGCAATGATCACCGCTCCTCCCGTCCCGCAACGGCGGCTTCCGTCCGGCCGAACGATGCCACCCCCCATCCGCCACCCGTCCCGCACCTCCAAGGCGGGTAGTCCAGCCGCGCGGGCGCACGGCGCC
>JANQKA010000491.1 GCA_028281405.1 Hasllibacter sp.
GGACGGGGGCGGTTGAAGGGCGCGACCCCACCGCGATTTCACCAAGGCGCAGTTCAAGGAACGTCATGGACGATCAGAACAAGAATCTCATCCTCGCCACCGCGCTCAGCTTCCTCGTCATCCTCGCTTGGTTCGTTCTCTTTCCTCCGGAGGAGCCAGCGGTCGAGGCTCCGTCGGAGACGGCCGCGGCCGGGCCCGAGGTTCTCCCTCCCGTTTCGGACACCGCTGTTGCCCCGCCCTCGGTCGGCCTCGAGGCGGTGGCGGAAGCCGAAGCGGCGACGGGCGCGGAAGGGGAGCGAGACTCCGGCGACGCGTCCCGGCGCGTCGAAATCGACACGCCGCGCCTTGGCGGGTCCGTTTCCCTGACGGGCGGGCGAATCGATACCCTTGATCTCAGGGATTACACCGTCGAGCTCGACGGGGACCGGAACATTCAGCTCCTCAGGCCGGCGGGGTCCACCGGAGCCTATTACGCGCTTCATGGCTGGGCGCCGGGGGGCGTGCTCGAGCACGGGGACGTGCCGAACGCGAACACGCCGTGGACGGCCGCGCCGGGCGCGGTCCTGACTCCGGACAGGCCGCTCCTGTTGGAATGGAACAACGGCAAGGGGCAGATTTTCCGCCGGGAGATCGCGATCGACGACGACTACCTTTTCACGATCCGCCAGAGCGTTGAGAACACCGCGGGGACCGCCGTCAGGATGGCGCCCTACGGGATCGTTGCTCGGCACGGGGAACCCGACGTCACGGGCTTTTTCATCCTGCACGAGGGCGTCGTCCGCATGACCGACGGCGAACTCTCGGAAATCGACTACGACGACATGCCCGATCTGGAGCAGAACGCGCGCGAGCGGGGGCGCGCCGAGATCGCTCGGGTGGAACAGAATGGTTGGATCGGCTTCACCGACAAATACTGGATGACCACCCTCATTCCGCAGCCCGGAGTCTCCTTTTCCAGCGTCGTGAAATACGTGCCGGGAGCGGACATCTATCAAACGGAGGTGCGCCTGCCGACGGTGGAGGTTCCGCCCGGGGAAACCGCCGTCTCGGAGCAATACCTTTTCGCCGGGGCCAAGGAGTGGGACGCGATCCGCGGCTACGAGAGCGGCCGGGGCATCGATGGCTTCATCGACTCCATCGATTGGGGATGGTTCTTCTTCCTGACCAAGCCGATCTTCGCGGTCCTGCATTGGCTCAACGCACACATTGGCAACATGGGTTGGTCGATCATCGTGCTGACGCTGCTGATCAAGGCCGTGCTCTTTCCGTTGGCGTTCAAATCCTACGTCTCCATGGCGAAGATGAAGGAACTCCAGCCGGAAATGACGAAAATTCGGGAGAAGGTCGGTGAGGACCGTCAAAAACTCCAGAAGGAGATGATGGAACTCTACAAGAGGGAGAAGGTGAATCCGGCGGCGGGCTGTCTGCCGATCATCCTGCAGATTCCGATTTTCTTCTCTCTCTACAAGGTGATTTTCGTCACCATAGAACTTTATCACGCCCCCTGGCTCGGCTGGATCCGGGATTTGTCGGCGCCCGATCCCTCGACCATCTACAACCTGTTCGGGATTCTGCCGTGGGGCGGTCACGAGCCCGGATCGCTTCTCGCGTCGGTTTTCATCGGCATCATGCCGATCCTGCTGGGGGTCACCATGTGGCTTCAGCAAAAGCTGAATCCTGCTCCACCGGACCCGACGCAGGCCATGATATTCGCTTGGATGCCGTGGGTGTTCATGTTCATTCTCGGCGGCTTCGCCAGCGGTCTGGTTCTTTATTGGATCGCCAGCAACGTGATCACTTTCCTCCAGCAGTATTTGATCATGCGCAGCCAGGGCTACAAACCGGACATACTCGGAAACATCCTTTCGGGGTTCGAGAAGAAGTCCGGCGGCGGCAAGGCGGAGCAATGACGCGCTCCGTCGTCGCGATCTGGCGCCATCCGATCAAATCCCACGGATGGGAGACCCTGCGGACGGCGGAGCTTTCCGCGGGCCGCACCCTGCCGTGGGACAGGACCTGGGCAATCGCCCACGAGGCCGCCGAGGCCGACGGGTCGAAGTGGGTTCCATGCGTCAATTTCAGCCGCGGGTCGAAAGCTCCGGGCCTGATGGCGATCACGGCGAGGCTCGACGAGGAAACCGAGCGGGTCGAACTGACCCATCCCGATCTCGGCCGGATCGAAGTCCATCCGGAACGCGACGCCGAGGCGCTGATCGCGTGGTCGGCGCCGTTGATTCCGAAGGACCGCGCCGCCTCGGCCCGGGTGGTCCGGGTTCCGGAGCGCGGCATGACGGACACGCCCTTCCCATCGATTTCGCTTCTCAACACCGCGTCGAACCGCGCCGTGGGCGAAAAACTGGGCAAGGATCTGGATCCGCGGCGGTGGCGGGGAAATTTCTGGTTGGACGGCCTCGGCCCGTTCGAGGAATTCGAGCTCGTCGGCCGGGAGGTCGCCATCGGCGGAGCCGTCGTGAAGGTCGTGGAGCCCATCACCCGCTGCCTCGCCACCACGGCCAATCCCGAGACCGGCAAACGCGACGCCGACACCCTCGACGCCCTCGAGCGGGGGTGGGGGCATCGGGATTTCGGCGTCTACGCGGAAGTGGTCTCGGGTGGAACCGTGGCGGTTGGCGATTCGTTCGCCGCGCGATGACGGGAACCGCGTTCAGGGTGGCTCGGCCGCCCGACGTCGCGGCGTCCGAGGCGGCGCACCGGTTGTTTTCCCGCGGAGCGGAATTCCTGAAGGGGGCGGTCGCCATGGACGGCCTTCCGCCCTCGGACCGGATCGAGGTCTGCTTCGCCGGGCGCTCCAACGTGGGCAAGTCGACGCTGATCAACGCGCTTGTCGGACGCCGAAATCTCGCCCGGACGTCGAACACCCCCGGCCGCACCCAGGAGATCAATTTCTTCACCTTGGGACCGGAGCACCATCTCGTGGACCTTCCCGGTTACGGACACGCGAAGGCTCCCGCTCCCGTGGTGGCGAAATGGCAGGACTTCCTGCGCGCATATTTGTCCGGACGGCCGAATCTGCGCCGCGTATTCCTGCTGATCGACAGCCGCCACGGCGTCAAAAGCGCCGATGAGCCGATCATGGACCTACTCGACCGGTCCGCGGTGAATTTCCAAGCCGTTATGACGAAGGCCGACAAGGTGAAGGAGAAGGATCTCGGGTCGGTTCTGGACCGCGTCCGGGGCTCGCTGGGGCGGCATCCCGCCGCCCATCCGGAGATGATCGTGACCTCGTCGGAAAAGGGGGTCGGCATCGATTCGCTCCGGGCGGCGATCGCTACCATCGACCGCCTGGGTCGGTAGGCGCCGACGAGGGAGGCCGACGATGGCGGCCGACACGCGCGCCCCGGATGCCCGATCCCCTACCCCGCCCGCGCCCAGGATGTCCGGGCATCCCGCCCTTGAATGCGCCCCGGGTGATTCGCGAATCGGGATGGGGGGTTCCGGGAGGATAGTCCGCGGGTCGGGTCGCGCCTCTTGGAGCGCTCCATCAAGCGGCGGACGGTCGAAGGAGCGGTCTTGTGTCCGTTGGTGTGGTGGCTGGTACCGGTCGCGAAGGACGTGCCCCGCCACGAAGGACGTGCCCCGCCACGAAGGTCGCGCCCCGCCACGAAGGTCGCGCCACGTCACGAAGGTCGCGCCACGTCACGAAGGACGTGCCATGGCTATCGCGGGGTTGGCCTGCCGCGGTGATCTTCGCCATCGGGATGCGACACCTCAAATCTTGGCGGGTGTGGCGCGCCGTTCGCCTGAAGCGGGGAGGCAATGATGCGGAGCCACGCCGATCCAGTCCCGGTCACGGAGGGGGCCGCCGGGTCGCCGAGGACAGTTCCGCGGCCCGGGCGGCCGGCGCAATCGTCGCGATTCGGTAAACTCCCGATTCCATCTTGCGGAACATCGGCGGAGGCGTCATGGAGGCGGGGAGCGGGAACCCGTGGGCCGAAGGGAGTCGCGGATCGTCCGATTGCGCGTCGGGCGCTGCCCCGCCAAATCGGATGGTCCGGTTGGCCAGAGGCGCGGAAATGGAAACTCGGAGGGTGAATTCATGGCGAATCGGGAAAAGATCGACGCCGAAATCTCGGCGCTGCTGAAGAGGGCGGACCCGGAGGCGTTGGCCCGCCCGGAGTTGCGCGTGATCGCGGGATTTCTCGTCGAACAGCGGGCGGGATTCGGTAAATACGCATCCGAAGTCCCGGTGCCGTTCTCCGACGAGGAAATATTGGGATATCTGCGGATTTCGGCGTTCATGTTTTCCCGGATGCACAGCGACACATTCGGAGAGGACGACGGAACCGCCGCCGGAGAAACCGTCGCCGAGGAAACCGCGGGGACCGAAATCGACGATGACATTTCGGTGGACGAACTGATCGCCCGCGCCAAACGCGAAAAATCCGAAAAAGCCGAAAAAGCCAAAAAGATCGAAAAGGATGAGGCGCCGGTTCCCCATATGCCCTACATTTCGGCTATGGCGAAAGTCAAAGAGTCGAAAAACGAGTGGGATTCCATCGTCGACACTTATTTGCTGCGGGCGGTTCAATCCATCTGCGAGGATCGCGGGGTTCCCATGGGAAAGGGCTTGACGATGCTGCTCATGTCGGCGGTGTGCAGGACCGAGACGATGGCGAGAACCGCCACATGGGAGTTGTTGGATTCCTACAAGGCGGCTCAGAATATCTTGAGGAGTGGTCTGGGAGTCGACACGGTGGCCTTCCGCAGGTTGGGCACGGCCATAGAGCAAATGGAATGGGGCATTGAAAAAGATCTCGTCGAGGGAGTCCTCACCACACCCGACATGCCCAAAGGTGAGCGCAGACAGTACAAACAGAAATTGAAGGCGCTCAAGGATGAGCGGCGGAGGGCGTTGAGGCGGAGCGGAAAGCCTTGATTCACCAGCCTGTTCCGGCCGAGGTCCGGGCATTGTCGAATCGATCGGCGGATTGGCGACTCAATCGGTTCATCATTCAAGCCCGTACCAAAATGTGCGACGCGGGGTGGAATCCCGCCACCCATTCACCACAGAAGGCGGTCCAGGCGGGCAGAATGAGTTCACCATAAAAAGAGAAATGAGTCCGCGTGGCTTTTTCCGCTCCCGATTGAACAATAATAATTGTCATTATTCAAATCCGTCGGCTGTCCCTACTGGTAGAATTGGCAACTGTGATGCGGACCGTTGTGTTCGAATGCGATGGTCGCCTCCAATGCAATTGGGAATCCAACATCCGTCCCCGCCAAATCATCACGCACTCCATCCCTGATCCTGTATGTGTGTTGGATGGGATGTTCATTCTGACGCAATTCCATTGGAGTTGTTTCAACGATCAATCGAAATCTGCCGCCAAAGCGGGTATCGCCCGCATTGGCGAAAATTACGTTGTTCTCCAGCACATGAACCTTCTTCCCCGTGTGATGGGAATCGGGCATGTCGCCCACGAATGCGGTCACCATGCCGTCGGCGGCGATCATAACTCCATCCGCGCAGTGATATGCCACGGCGACGGTCATTCGCGGAATACGCTATTGACTCCCATGTCGGGATATTGATTGTATATCGACGCCACGAGTTGTCGAAAATCCATGGACCTGACCCAATCCGCGACTTCTTTCAGGTGGAATGATGTGTTTGGCGCCATCCGTTCGATGTTGGCCGCCCCGACCTTGAATCCCGCGGGAGTCGGCGCGAGCCTTCGGAAACCACCCATTTTCCGAATTTCAACCAGTTTGTCCGGCGCGAGATTCTCCAAGACGTCGTAGACATCGCGGTCGAAGGGACCGAAACTGTTGGGGACGAAATTGAAGTACGGCCGGCCAGCTATTTCGAGGCTTCCCCGCTCCATCAGGAACAGCGCATTCCGCACCTGCGATGTGGAGAATTCCGTCCCAGTCCATCGGATTCCCCTTCGCTCGCCATTATAGCCATGTGGACTCGTTGAATAAACAGGCGAAACGCCAAGAAACAACGCAATCCTACCTATTGCCGGCGGAGCTGGTTCCGCTCCGCCCGCTTGGACCGGCAACGCGCTTCAACCGTCGAAGGCCGCATAGGACAGAAACGCGACGGGTTCGCCCGGTTCGACTCGGCGGGCCCCGTCGCCCAACTCCACCAATCCGGTCGCCCAGCTGAGCCCGGAGATGCGCCCGGACCCTTCCGAGGGAAACACCTCAGCGTGGCCGTCATCGTTCAATCGGGCCCTGAGGTACTCGCGTCTCCCCGGCTTTTTGTCCTTCGAAAACGCCGCCGGAACCATGACGCCGCGCGGGACGAGCCAGTTCTCGCCCGCCATGAGGCCGAGCGCGGGGCGCGCGAACACCAGGGAGCAGACGAGGGCGGCGACCGGATTGCCGGGCAGCCCGAATATCGGTGTTCCCTCCCAAGTTCCAAGCGCGAGCGGGCGGCCCGGCTTGATCGCGACGCGCCACTCCGCCATCGCGCCCGATTCGCGCAGGAGGGCGGAGACATGGTCCTCGTCCCCCGCCGAAGCGCCGCCCGAGGTGAGCACCGCGTCGCAGGACGTTCGCGCGTCAGACAGCGCCGAGGCGACGGCGTCCCGACGGTCGGCCGCGAGACCGAGGTCCACGGGTGCCATTCCCCAGCGAGCGATCAGGGACAGGAGCATCGGGCGGTTCGCGTCGAATATCCGATCCTCCCCCGCCTCCGAGCCCGGCTCGGTCAATTCGTCCCCCGTGGACAGAACGCCCACGCGCAGCCTTTTGCGGACGGGGATCCGTCCGTGTCCGAGCGCCGCGCAGAGCGCCAGGTCCGCGGGCGTCAATCGGCGGCCCGCTTCGAGGAACACCTTCCCCCGGGCCACGTCCTCGCCGGCCTTCCGCGTGTTGACGCGGGCCTTAGGCGGCTCGTTGAAGGCGACCCTTGCGCCGTCCGTGCGCGTGTCCTCGTCGAGGACGACGGTGTCCACGCCATCGGGAAGGGTGGCCCCCGTGAGAATGCGGATCGCGTGGCCCGCCGGAACCGTGTCCCCGTGGGGAACGCCCGCCGCGGCGCGGCCCTCGATAAGCGGCAGGGTACGCGGCCCGCCGCCGTTGGACGCGTGGGCGAAGCCGTATCCATCCACCGCCGAGTTGGCGGCGGGCGGATTCGAACGGAGCGCGCGGAGATCCTTGTACAGAACACGCCCCGCCGAGTCCGCCACCGGGACGGTCTCCTTTCCCGCTATCGGGTGGAGACGTTCCCGGAGTCTGTCGAGAGCCGCGTCGACCGGCGTCCAATCCACCCCGGGCGGCAGGGCGAAGCAGTCGTCGGCGAGGGGCGGCGGCTTCAGCGGATCGGCCAATTCGCACAGGCGGTCGCCGGCTCCGATGCCCAGCGTCCAAGCCTCCTCACGCGCCGCGTCGGGGAGGTTCGACATCAACGCCTCGAGCTCGGGCGCGGGCAGGAGGGACAGCGCGCGGGCGAGCATGCGGACCTGCGCCTCGTCGCGGATCTCCCCTTCCGGCCGGGCTTTGACCGCCGGTTCGATCAGGCCGGTCCAAGTCTCGGCGAGCACGATATCGGCGTCGCGCCAGTGGTCATCCAGCGGCCACACGCCCGCGTCGTGCCAAGATCTGAGACGCCAAAGCGTGGGAAGTCCCATCAACGTCTGTCCGCCGACGGTCGGGGGGAAGGCCAATTG
>JANQKA010000493.1 GCA_028281405.1 Hasllibacter sp.
GAGGTGGCTCTGGACCTACTTGGGGCTGTTCTCCGAAACCCGTCGATGGTTCCTTCCGTCAGAAGAGCCGACACCGACTCCCCCGACACCACTGACACCGCCAGCATGTGGATATCCTCCCGTACCGGCGCTATTGCCGCGGGGGCGTCGGGCGAACCGGATATGACCGTGGAATTCGCCGTGCGACCGAATTGGCCGAAATGGCGGTGGATTCTCTCCACTCCGGTGTTCCGCAGCTGGCGGTCGCGGCGCGGCGTGTGTATGATGGCGTGAGATCTTTGGGAGGAGGTTGACATGACGCGACCCGTGGTCGGCATCATCGGGAACATGTACCTGATCAACGATCAGTATCCCGTCCACGCCGGAGGGGTGATGAACACCGAGGCGGTTTCCAGGGTGTCCGGGGCGGCGCCGCTCATCGTTCCGGCCGACCCGCTCCATCATTCCGTTGGCGAGTTGTGCGAACTTTGCGACGGCTTCCTGTTCACCGGAGGGCGCCCGAACGTGCATCCCGAGGAGTATGGCCACGACGAAACCCCCGCTCATGGCGCGTTCGACCGCGCGCGGGATCGGATCGCCCTTCCGCTCATCCGGAGGTTGGTGGAGAGGGGGCAACCGCTGCTCGGCGTGTGCCGTGGATTTCAGGAGGTGAACGTCGCGATGGGAGGAACATTGCACCCCGAAATCAGGGAATTGCCGGGCCGGATGAATCACCGGATGCCGCCCGACGGCACGCTTGAGGAGAAGTTCGAACTGCGCCACGAGGTGACGTTCACGCCCGGCGGTCCGTTCGCGCGTTTGATGGGCGCGGATTCCGTGATGACCAATACGCTGCACGGACAGGGAATCGACGAGGCCGGTCCCCGTGTGGTCGTAGACGGTCGGGCATCCGATGGAACGCCAGAGGCGGCGTACGTGGAGGACGCGCCGGGCTACGCGTTGGCGGTGCAGTGGCATCCGGAATGGAACGCCGCGGTCGACCCGGTCAGCCGGGCGTTGTTCCAATCTTTCGGGGAGGCGCTGCGCGCCTGGAAGCTGGACCGGCGCCAGGTTCCGGTGTGGAAAGTCTGCGGTGTCGCCGACCAGACAGGGGCGGAGGATGAGGCGCGGTTGGATATCCCGGCGTGAGGCGGTGAATCCCGATCGGGCGCGGCGGAGGCGGCGTCGGCTTCCGGCGGGAGGCCGACGTGAGTTCCGGGTGTCCCCGGCGCAATCGAACATCGCGGGAATGGTGTCGGCTCAGGTGAGAACACATCCCCGGTGGACGAAAGCGAAGGTGACAATCCCTGATTGACGTTTAGCGCGTGGCCTTGTTGCCGACGCCATCAAAACGTCCGCGCTCCCGCGACGATTGCCCTCCGTCGTTCGAGGTGGCATCCGATCCTTCCTTGCGCGACCGTCCCGCGCGACGCCTCCGGTTCGCGCGCGCATCGCACCCTTGGGTTGTCTTCGCGAAGATGGCGAGCCGCCCCCGTCGCGTCGGATGCGGCATCCCGGACCCAATCCGGTCGATCGGAATTTCGCCGCCTCGCGGGCGCGTCGGGAGAGAAGTGGTCGGTTTTGGCGGGCCGTCTTGTGGCTTCGCCATTCGTCGCCCGGCGCGGGTCGATACGAACGGTGGGTTTGTCGAAGGGGGCGTCGCGGGTGTCGACAGGCTTGTCGAAGCGGATTTCGTATGTGTGGATGGATTGTCCTGGGCGTTCGTATGGGGTGGCCGATTCGCGGATCAATTCGTCCAACCGCGAGCGAACGAAGCGGGAATCCTCGCCCAAACTCGATTGTATGGAACGGAATATCCCGTCCAAATCCATTCGTCAAGAGCGGGGCATCAGGCAAGGGAATAGGCCTCCCACGGTACCTTCTCCGAGGATGATGGAGGGACCAAGGTCAACGGAAATGGATGGATCCCTTTGATTCGCGTCGGTCGCGCTTGGATACCATCGGGCCGCCACTCCGGAAGTGGCGATCCCGAATTGTGATCGCGGGCGACGCTCACGGGTTCCGATCACTCCCGGATACCCCGGAGCTGGCCGGAACGCCGCGCGGGGGGCCACCCGCGGGTGGGGGATGGAAAGGCGCGGCGGAATCGTCCGACGGTCCTCCGGGAACGTGACCGGAATCGCTTGCCGTCAAGGGACCA
>JANQKA010000531.1 GCA_028281405.1 Hasllibacter sp.
CCCGGTCACGGTCACCGTGTCCACCGTCCCCGGAGCCGCCAACACCTTCGACGATGTGTCGCACACGGTATTGTTCGTCTCCCCGCCGGAATTCCTGGAGTATGCGGCGCTGGGGACCGTGGACGCCTCCACTTGGTTCGGCGTGGTGCCCGTGCCCGGTCAGAACCCGGTTTACACGATTTCGTCACGCGCTCCCTTCACGATCGACGCGGCCACGGGAGTGATCACGGCTCCCGCGACACTGGACCGGTCGACCCAGGTCACCGTCACCGCGTCCCGCGACAGCGGCGCCACCGACGACGATGTGTCGCATACGGTATTTTTCACGACCGCTACACGTCCAGTTTCCTTGGAATTTGTTGCCGGGAAGACCTTGGACGCCTCCATTTGGTTCGGCGGCGCGCGGATGAACACGCAATTTCCGGAAGCGGAATATAGTATTTCGACGCCCGATATCTTATCGGACGCCTTCACCATCAACCCGGCCACGGGAGTGTTCACGTCTCCCGACTCTCTGGCCGATGACATTGAGGTCACGGTCACCCTTTCCATCGAAGCCGGTGAAACCGATGACAATATTTCGCACACGGTATTGTTCAATACCGGTCCACGTCCATCTTCCTTGGAGTTTGTTGCCGGGAAGACCTTGGACGCCTCCACTTGGTTCGGCGGCGCGCGGATGAACACGCAATTTCCGGAAGCGGAATTTAGTATTTCGACGTCCGAAACCTTATCGGATGATTTCACCATCAACCCGGCCACGGGAGTGATCACGTCTCCCAACTCCCTGGCCAGTGACGTTCAGGTCACGGTCACCCTTTCCATCGAAGCCGGTGAAACCGACGACAATGTTTCGCACACGGTAATGTTCACCGTTCCCCAAACGTCGCAAAGCATCGCCGAATTCCCGAACGGGGAGGACGGGACGTCCACGTCGGGAGATCGGGCCGTCGCTCCGGCGGAGGGCGGTGACGACCCCTTCCTCCATGATCCCGATGAATTCGAGGCGGTGACGCCGACGACCGGGGACGGCGATTACTTCGGCCTTTGATCGCCGCCGTATTCACCGCGGCTTGTTTCGGGCGGGGTGTATCCGACACCCGGCTCGATTCTTTCGCCTTGGATGGCGCGGCGGCCCGCCCGCTTTCCGGCCCAATGGCGACCCGTCCGGTTCCGGAGAGATATCCGACCGGCGCCATGTCGGGATTGGCCGGCCGGCTGTTCGCGTTTCGGTGAAACATGTCTTCCCGGCCCCCGGTCCGGCGCATGGGCGCCACGGCGCTCCGAAGCGCGGAAGCCGTAGGGCTGCCGCCACGTTTCCCGGAGACGCGCGTCGAAGCGGCGCGTCCGGCACGGGAATGGAGTCGAATCGGCCCTTGCGGATTCTCCGTGGATTCCCGCGACCGGCCCCGCCCCGTGGGGCGCGGCGACTCGGGTGCGCGGCGGAGCCGCGTCGTTGCGAAGCTCCGCGTTTCCGATCGGGGAGGGATCGCCGGTTATCTGGAGAGCGAATCACACGACCCGGGCGGATTCCGCCCGGCGGGATCTCGCGGGAGTTTCGGAAACGTATCGCCCGCCCGGGTCGGGACGCGCTCGGCGTGATCGCTGGATTGGAGCCGCCGCCGCGGCGGTTGGGACCGAGGTTCGGATGGTTCTTCGCTGATTTTTCACCGTTCGCATGTTGTGTGGTCCGCCGGGCGGAAATCGGATCGTCGGAGGGTTGCGTTCGGGCGATGTCACGCTGGCGGGACGGCCCTGGCGCGCCGGGAGCGAATCGCCCGCCCTTGAACGGGGTCCGCCAGACGGGATCGCGCGGTCGGGTTGGGGAGCGAACCCCTCCCCGGCCGGATTCCGCCGGCGGGATGGCTCGGGCGCGCCGGGAGCGAAACGCCCGCCCTTGAACGGGGTCCGCCAGACGGGATCGCGCGGCCGGTTTGGCACGCGAATCATCCGCCCGTGCCGGGGCCGCCCCGCGGGACCGCGCGGGCCGCCGGGAGGCGAATCACCCGCCTGGGCCGGTTCCGCCGGGCGAGGACGCGGGGTGCGAATCACCCGCCCTTGATTGGGGGCACCCAAGCGGGATCGCGCGGCCGGTTCGGTGCGCGAATCACCCGCCTGGGCCGGTTCCGCCGGGAGAGGGCGTGGGGTGCGAATCACCCGACCTTGATTGGGGTCGTCCAAGCGGGATCGCGCGGTCGGGTTGGCGCGCGAATCATCCTCCCGGGCCGGGGTCGCCCCGTGGGACTGCTCGGGCCGCCGGGGGCGAATCACCCGCCTGGGCCGGTTCCGCCGGGCGAGGGCGCGGGGTGCGAATCACCCGCCCTGTCTTGGTTCCGCTGGCTGGAGCGCCATGGCTTCCCGGGGAGCGAATCGTGCGCCCCGGGCGGATCCCTCCCACGGAATCTCACGCGGGGGCTACGGGAGCGCATCACCCGACCCGGTCGGGTCACGCCCGACTGGATCGGGGGACAGGGGCGGCCGACGCGGCTGTTGGCGACCGCGGTCATGGCGTTTCCCGCTGAATTTCGCAGTTCACGCAGCCGTTCACGTACTTGTGTGGTCAGAAGAGCGGAAATCGGCTCGCCGGAGGGTTGCGCTCAGGCGAAATGGTGTTACCCACACGAGGCGGCGATCGGACCGCGGAATCGAGGAGAACGGCGATGTATGGATTGTTTCGTGTGACGGCGGGTGTTCCCGCGACGACCATTTCACCCTTCGCGGCCGGGGCGGTCCGCGGGAAGCGCGGCTTCTTCGGCATGGTGGCCGGGTCCGCGGCGCTGGCCGGATGCGGCGGCGGTGGCGGGGGCGGAGGCGACGATGCCCGCGGCGGCGACATGACGTTCGAAATTCCTCCCGAGGTTTCCGACAATCCGCTCGCCGACCTGGCGGTCGACGCCGGGGCCGACATCGTCCCCATCAACCTGGGGGCCGCCTATTTCATGGACGCCGACGGCGACGATTCCGCCCTGACCTTCACGACGGATGGTGAACTTCCCCCCGGTCTCACGCTGAGCGACGACGGAGTGATCACGGGGCGGTTGGCGGATCCCGGAGAGCACGAGATCACGATCATCGTGACCGACGCCGACGGGATCCCTTTCCGCCACACTTTCACGATCACGTCGGAAACGCCGGTCGACGGCATGAGGAGACCCACTGTCATGGTGGAGGACCTCGCCGGGGACCGCGTCGAGACGGTCGGCGAGGCCATCGGGGGAATCGATGTGACCGGCGGTTTCGGGGATCCCGAGGACGACGACGACCTGACCTTCACGGTCGATTTCAGCCGGGCGGACCACGGTTTGAGGTTCAATTCCGACGACAACACGATCACCGGAACGCTCACGGGGTCCGAGGACGTCACCGCGATCATCACCGTCAGGAACGGGGCGAACGAGGACGACCCGTCGGTCGAACACAGGATCGTCATCGAGGCGAACGAGAGGCCGACGGCCTCCGATGATCCGCTCCAAGAGATCTTCAACGTGACGGGTGGCCAGGCGATCGATCCCATCGATCTGTCCGATCACTTCACCGACCCCGACGGGGACGACGCCGACTTGGTTTTCGAGGTGTCGTTCTCCACGACGGACGGTCACAATCTGATGTTCGATTCCGACACCAACCGCATCTCCGGACAACTCGACGCCGGGGAGATCGTCACCATCACCATCACCGTCACCGTGACCGACGGGCAAGGGGCGGGACTCGAGGGAGGCGAGATATCCTTCACCGTCACGACCGCGGAGGAGGGGGAGAATTTGCCCCCGGCGTCGACCAGCGAGCCGCTGCTGGACGTCGTCGTTAGGACCGGGGGCGACGTTTCGATCGATGCCTCCGGCGCGTTCAGGGATCCCGACGGCGAAGACGACGACCTTACCTTCAGCGCGATGGGTTTGGACGGCACCGGTCTGTCGATCGAGACGTCCAGTGGCGTGATTTCAGGCACGTTCACGGGAACGGGCAACGTGGACACCGTCACCGTCACAGCCATGGACGCGGGAGGCGGAACCTTCTCCCAGACCTTCGGCATCACGGTCGCCGCGGAGGGTCAACCGCTCCGTGGAAGCGGCGATCCGGAGCTGTTCATAGGGGGACCGGGAGACGACACGATCATCGGCGGCGCGGGCGACGACGTGGCCTCCTACCGAGGGGCCTTGACGGGCTATTCGTTGGAGACCGGTCTGTCCGCCGACGGGGGCGTCCAAGTGATTGTGGAGGACACCGCCCCCACGACCGCCGGAAACGACGGGACCGACACCCTGACGGAGATCGAGGAAATCCGGTTCTCCGACGAGACGATTCAGGTTTCCGAACTGGTCCGCGTGGACGGGATGGAGGCCGAAACCGAAATCCGGGTTACGGCGGGCGGGGCGCTGGACTCGATCGACCTGGGCACCTGGTTCGACGCGGGAAGAGGCGGCGACCTGATGTTCGCGGTGGAGTTCGATCCATCGGGCGGCCGGGGGCTGACGTTCGACGACGACGACATGATTTCGGGATCCCCGACTGGCGTGGTCTCGGTCACGGTCACCGCCACCGAGACCGGCGTGAGCGACGTGGTTGCCCGGCACACCTTCGTCGTCGCCGTGACCCTCGCGCCTTCCGGCAATCCGCTCGGAGACCTGACTGTCGACACCGGGACGGACATCGTCCCAATCGACCTGAGGGCGGGGTATTTCCTTCCGCCCAACGAATCCGCCCTGACGTACGGCGCGGTGGGGCTTCCCGCCGGCCTCATGATCAGCGCCGCGGGCGTGATCACGGGACGGATCACGGACGCCGGGGCGTCGACGGTCCGGATCACCGCCACGGATTCCGAGGGGAACGAATTCTCCCACACCTTCATGATCACGGCGGAGGCGCCGGCCGAAGGCCAAAGGCGTCCCACGTCCGTCGCGGAGGATCTCGAGGGGGGCCAAGTCGTGACGGTCGGCGAGGCGATCGCGGGAATCGATGTGACCGGAGGGTTCGGAGACCCCGATGGCGACGACAACCTGACATACGCGGTCGCGTTCAGCCGGGCGGACTCCGGATTGACGTTCAATTCCGCAGACAACACGATCACGGGAACTCTCGCGGGGTCCGGGGACGTCGTCGCGATCGTCACCGTCACGAACGGAACCGGCGGCCGGACGGTCGAGCACAGGATCGTCATCGAAGCGAACAATCCGCCCGAGGACGCCGTTGATCAGGATTCGGTCATCCGTGTGACGGGGGGGCAGCCAATCAATTCCATCGATGTGGCCGGGCGGTTCACCGACCCCGACGGGGACATTTTGAGTTACGCGGTGGAGTTCTCGACGATGGACGGCCACAGCCTGATGTTCGATTCCGACACCAACAGCATTACCGGCCAACTCGACGCCGGGGATGATGTCGTGTCCGTCACGGTGACCGTCACCGTTACGGACGAACATGGCGCGGAACACGAGGGAATGTTCACGGTCACGACCGCCGCCGAGGGAGAGAATCTGCCCCCGGTGGCTTCGGGCGAGCCGCTGCGCGACATCGTCCTGAATACCGGAGTCGACGTTGCGGTGGATGTCTCAGGCGCTTTCGCCGACCCCGAGGGCGGCGACCTGACCTACGCGGCGACGGTGGGAGGAACCGCTCTCGCCGACGCGGGAATCGGTCTTTCGATCGACGCGGACAGCGGCGAGATTTCGGGCGCCTTTTCCGGAACGGCCAACGTGGGCGACGTCACCGTCACCGCCACGGACGGGGACGGCGGTACCGTCTCCCGGACCTTCGACATCACGGTCGCCGCGGAGGGCGAAACGCTCATGGGAAGCGACGACCTCGAGTTGTTCGTGGGGGGAGCGGGCGATGACGAGATCATCGGCGGCGCGGGAGACGACGCGGCCGCCTACGGCGGGGACAGGGCGGGCTACACCCTGAGGACGGAATTGTCCGCCGACGGCGGCGTCCGGGTCACCGTGGACGACACCGACGCGGACGCCGGCGGCGACGATGGAACCGACACCCTGACGGGGATCGAGGAAATCCGGTTCTCCGACGAGACGCTCCAGGTTTCCAATCTGGTCCGCGTGGACGGGACGGTGGCCGAATCGTCGGTCAGGGTGAGAACGGGGGAAGCGCTGGATGCGATCGACCTGAACACTTGGTTCAACCCCGGAAGGGAAGGCGCCCTGATGTTCGCGGTGGAGTTCGACCCGGAGGACGGGGGGGGACTGACGTTCGACGGCGAACAGACGATCATGGGGTCGCCGACGGGGACGGTCATGGTGACGGTGACCGCGGAGGAGGTCGGCGTGGAGGGCGTGTCCGCGCGGCACACCTTCACCGTCACGACTGGCGCGAACCTGTCGCCGGAGACTTCGACGCTTCACAATGTGGTCGCGAGGACGGGGGCCACCAACGTGTCGTTCGACGTCAGCGGAGCGTTCGATGATCCGGAAAATGACACCCTGACCTTCGCGGCGACGGTGGGCGGGACCGATCTCGCGGACGCGGGAATCGGTCTTTCGATCGACTCCTCCACCGGCGTGATTTCGGGGGCGGTATTCACGGGCACGGGGGACACCGAAGTCACGGTCATGGCCGACGATGGATTCGGTGGAACCGCCGAGGCGACGTTCACCCTGAGGGGCGTCGCCGCCGGGGCGGACTTGGTCGGCACCGACGCGAACGATTTGGTGTTCGCCACCTCGGCCGCCGACGTGATCGATGGCGGCGGAGGCGAAAACGACATCGTCGTCTATGACGGAAGCCAAAGCGAGTATGAAATTGTCAGGAATCGCGATGACGACGGGGGGGAAATAGTCGACGGTCTTGGCGTGGCGCAAACGAGCGCTCCCGCGAACAGGGACGAACTGAGCAACATCGAGGTTTTGCGGTTCGTCGACGACGAAGACGACCTAACAGTTCGCGAGGCGCTCGAGGGCGCGACGGATGGGCGGGGGAGCTCGCGGGACGATATTTTGAGGGGAGGGACGGGAGTCGACACGCTCCTGGGACGCGCGGGGCACGACTCGCTCCACGGAGAAGGTGGCGACGACCGACTCGAAGGAGGGCGCGGAAACGACACGCTGCGCGGCGGCGGCGACATGGACACGGCGGTCTACGCGAAGGACATCGGTGAATACACGTTCGGCACGGAGGAGAGGGACGAGGGCGGTTCGACCGTGACCTGGCACATCGTGACGGACAAAGACGGCGGTTCCGCCGGCGAGGGACGCGACAGTCTGCTCGGAGTCGAATTCCTGGAGTTCAACGGAACCCGCGTCGCGGTGGGGGATTTGGCACTGAGTGGCGTATTCGGGTCCGGCGGCGTCGACGCGGCGTTGAACGGCGGGGACGGCTCCCAGGAAATCTTCGGATTGGCGGGGAACGACACGCTGAGCGGCGGCGGGGGCGTCGATTTCCTCGAAGGCGGCGAGGGCGACGACAGGCTCGACGGCGGCGAAGGCGACGACATGATCTACGGCGACGCGGGCATGGACACCGCGGTCTACGCCGGAAACCGCGATGATTTCGAACTCACGTTCCATTCGGCCAGCCGCGGCGCGCCGTCGTTCAGTGCCACGGTGAGGGACATGGTGACCGACACCGGAATCGACGAGGGCACCGACACCCTGACGGGCATCTCGGCGATCGCGTTCAACGATCACACCCTCACCCTTGTCGAGACGGCGACCGAGGGGGCGGACATTCTGCTCGCGAATCAACTTCCGGCCCAAACCGTGGATGGTGTAACGATCCCGGCCAGAAAGGGAAGCGGAAACGACGTCATCAACGGATTGGCGGGAGACGACCTGATCTACGGCTTCGAGGGAAGCGACGAGATCACCGGGGGGGAGGGGAACGACACGATCCACGGCGGGTCCGGCCTAGACACCGCCGTCTACATCGGATCCTCGAACGACTACACGGTCTCGCGGGAGCTCCGACTCGAGGACGGAAACGTGGTTGTTTGGCATGTGGTCGAGCACAACAATTCCGGAATCGACGGCAGGGACGAGTTGACCGGCGTGGAATTCCTGCGGTTCTCGGGCGGGCAGGAAGTGGCGATTTCCGCGTTCGTTCGTGGCGCCACCGAAGGAAGCGACCTGGGCGACGAGTTGGGCCGCCCCGGCGGGCCAACGGGCGGGCCTGATGTTCTGTTCGGCACCGAGCCAATTCCCGAGATCAAGGACATATCCACCATTCCTGACCGCGAGACCGTCGTATTTCCCGACTACGACGGAGCCGACACGATTTACGGTTTTGACGGCAATGACCGGATCCATGGTTTCGGCGGCGACGACACGATCCACGGAGGGCGTGGGAACGACTGGATATTCGCCGGGGACGGGGACGACTCGATCTTCGGAGGAAAGGGGAACGACACGATCAGGGGCGGGGCGGGCAGCGACACGCTTCATTTCAACACCGCGCAAACCAACTTCCGCATCAGGAAAGATTTCCGGATGGACGCGGACGGAAACAGGGTCGAGTGGCATACCTTCGAAGCAATGAGAGGAGCGGAAGGCGTTAACGAAGTCACCGGCGTGGAGTTCGTCACATTCAAGGGTGGCCAATCGATGCAGTTGTCTTCCGTGACGACGACCGAGCAGGACGCCACCACCCCCCTGAGCGACGAGGGGGACATGCACTCTTCGCTATTTGGTAACGAAAACACGATCCGCGGAGGCAAAGGGGACGACACGCTCTGGGGAGTCACCGGGAACGACACGCTCGAGGGCGGCGAGGGGGACGACACGCTTGTGGGCGGCGCCGGGGACGACACGCTCACGGGAGGCGCCGGGAACGACACGCTCGTGGGAGACGTCGGGAACGACCCGCTTCCGGGCACGGACACGGCGGTGTTCCGGGGGGCCAGGGCCGACTACGAAATCGTGTTGGGCGAGGGAGGCGTGACGTTCGTGCGGGACATCGACCCGAACGCCGACGGCGACGATGGCAGGGACGAATTGCGCGGAATCGAAGAGGTTCGATTCAGTGACGAAACGCTCACGCTGGTGGACACCACGGCGACCGCGGACGGCGATATCCTGCTGGGCGGCGACGCGGTTGACTCGCTCGACGGCGGCGGCGGCGGCGACGCCATATTCGGGGGCGATGGCAACGACACCATCACCGGTGGCGCGGGCGACGATTTGATCGACGGCGGGGGCCCCACGGGCACCCCCGGCCTCGGCTTCGTCGGCGACACGGCGGTGTTCTCGGGAAACCGGTCGGACTTCGAAATCACGGAACGGCGTGGAGTGGAATACG
>JANQKA010000542.1 GCA_028281405.1 Hasllibacter sp.
TCCCTGCGGGGGTCGAGGCCCATCGTCTCGCAATCGATCGCGACCACGGGGCCAAGATCGAGCCCGTCGGGCAGGTCGTCTTCGTAAAGGTGGTTGGCCATGAGCCGCCCCGGATGCGTATCGGTCGATTATAGTCCGTCCGCGCTTCCGGCGCAATCCGCCCGCCGAACCGACACCGGTTCGGTCGGGCGCGGGCCACCCGCGTTTCCGGATGCCCCCGCCCCCCGCGCCTCCGCCCGGGCAACCGCTTCGCGCGGGGGATCACCGAGGCGCGGCCCAATCCAGGCGATCAAATCGGGCACCCGCGCCACACGGGGGATCGCTCTTCCAACGGCCGGTGTTCCAGCGCCGGGCGTCGCGCGGCGAGTGGCCGCCGCGCGACTTCGAAGAATCGCCCGGTGTCCATTCCTGAGCGGACATACAAGCGCCACAACGCCGTTTGGAGGATTTCGCTCCCGGCCTTTACGGTCGCATGGGCGCGACGCGGATGGCCGCGGGTCCGCGGCGCGGACGACCCTCGCCGGCACTTCGGCGAACGGGGTCACTAATGGAATCCGGAGGCTCCGCGCCACCCGCCGTGGCAAACCCGAACCCGCGACCCCTCCGCCGATTCGACGCGGGGGCCGCCGGGACGATCCGCCCGAACACGGCGCGGGAGTGCCACCGCCCGCGGGCCTGTCGGAAGGCCGCCGTCCACGCCCGAATCGGTGGTCACGGGATCCCGTCCTCCGGCCATCGCGCGCCGGGCGACCCGGCACCGTGATGGACGTCCCTCCGCCGGGTCGGTCGGCGCGTGTCGCCTCCGGAAGGTCAGATCTCCTCCAGCTCCTTCTCCAGATCGGCGATCTCGGCTCCGCCGGCCATCAGACGGCGGATGTCCTCGCCTTCGAGCTCCGCCTTGGTTCCCGCACCGATCACCTGACCGAGGGCGAGGAACGTGAAACGGTCCCCGACGAGTTTCGAGTGGATCTCGTTGTGGGTGATGAAGATGATCGCGATGTCGCCGCGGGCGCGGACGCGCATCATCGTCTTCAACACCTCCATCTGCTGCTTCTGGCCGAGCGCCGAGGTCGGTTCGTCCAGAATCAAAACTTTCGCTCCGAAATGGATCGCGCGCGCGATGGCGAGCGTCTGGCGCTGGCCGCCCGACATCGTGCCCACGGCCTGCCCCGGGTCGGAAATGTCGATTCCGATCTTGAGCATCTCGTCGTGGGCGATCCGGTCCATCTCGTCCATCATGAGCCTGCCGAACGCCCCCTTGAGCTCCCGCCCCATGAAGAAATTGCGGGTCACGGACATCAGCTGGTTCAGGGCGAGATCCTGGTACACCGT
Source organism: Hasllibacter sp. (assembly GCA_028281405.1). Taxonomy (GTDB): domain Bacteria; phylum Pseudomonadota; class Alphaproteobacteria; order Rhodobacterales; family Rhodobacteraceae; genus JANQKA01. The sequence continues at coordinate 1,333 of JANQKA010000542.1, forward strand.
CCCGATGCCCGCCGCGGTGGCGTCCCGCGGGGAGCGGAACTGCACCGGCTGGTCCTCCACGAATATCCGGCCCGAGGTCGGCTCGTGCACGCCGGCCAGAATCTTGATGAGGGTGGACTTGCCGGCGCCGTTGTCCCCGAGCAGGGCGTGAACCTCGCCGGGATGGACCGCGAGATCCACCCCGTTCAGCGCGGTGAACGGGCCGAATTTCTTCACGAGTCCCTCGACCCGCATGTAGGGCTTCTTGGACATCGCTCATATCCCCCCGGTGATTCGTTTGCGTATGCGTTCGTTGGCGAACACCGCCGCGAGCAGGATCGCGCCGAGGAACACGCGGAACCAGGCTCCGTCGATCGCCGGAATGAAGAACACGGCGTTCGACACCAGCCCGACGGTTATCGCTCCGAACACCACGCCGAGCACCGAGCCGAACCCTCCGGACATCAACGTGCCGCCGACGACCGCGATGGCGATGGCGAACAGCTCCATGAGGTTGCCCTTGGCGGCGTCCGACGTGTTGGTGTCGAACACTTGGCAGGCGGCGAACATCGTCGCGCAAAAGGCGGTGAACATGAACAGGCCGATCTTGACGCGGTTCACCGGCACGCCGTTGGCGCGGGCGCTCTCCTTGTTGTCGCCGGTCGCGTAGATCCAATTGCCCAGCTGGGTGCGGGACAGGATGAACCATGCGACCACGGCGATGACGATGAACCACAGGAAGCGGGCGTCGAAGCCCTCGACCCACTGCTCGCCCCGACGGTTCAGGTTGCCGCCGAGCAGGAACCACATCGAGTCCCGCTCGAATCCCATCTGGACGAAACGGTCTCCGAGCCAGAACCACAGGTCGTAGAACCAGCTGAACACCTCCCCTCCGAGGAGATCGGCGAACCAGCTGTCCTGCTTGAAGTCGGGAAGTCCGGAAATCTGCGTGGACTGGTTGATCAGCCGGAAGGCGACCTCCGTCACGCCGCGCATGAAGAAGAGGAACGCGAGGGTGACGATGAAGCTCGACAATCCCGACCGCACGACGATGGTGCCGATCGCCCATCCAAGCGCGAGCGTCATGGCGAGCGTGAAGAAGAAGGCGAGAAACGGCGTCGCCTCTCCGAGGCCGAAGGGAAGTCCCCACTTCAGCATCATGGCCATCGACATGCCGGCGAAGCCGATCATCGAGCCGATGGAGAGATCGAATTCCCCGGCGATCATCAGCAGGGCCGCTCCCATGGCGATGATGCCGAATTGCGAGATGATCTTGACGTTGTTCTTCAGGCCAAGCGCGTTGAACGCCTTGCCGTCGGAGGCGATCAACAGGCCGAGGATGATCACCACCATCACGACGAAGGATCCGATTTCCGGCCTTCTCACCGTCCGCCTGAACCAGCCCTCCCGCTTTAGCCTGTCGGCCTCGCTCCGATCCGACATCCGTCCCTCTCCCTGTCGTTGGTTCATGTGTCCGCGGCCGGGCGGGCGGTGTTCGTCCCCGCCCGGCCGTTTTTCGTCCCGATACGGAGGTTCAGCGGTCGATTCCCGCCAGCGCCTTGACCGCGGCGGCGTTCGACCTGTCGACGAAGCCCGGCCCCGAGGGAATGTTCGCGCCCGGCAGGAGACCGGCGTGGTTGTTGTAGAGGTGCAGCACGATGACCGGCATGTAGCCCTGCAGACGCTGCTGCTGATCGATCGTGAACGCGGCGTCGCCGGCGGCGATCATGTCCATCACGCCGGGCGAAAGGTCGAAGCAGGCGAGATGAACGTCGGCCCCGACCTCCCTGATCGCCTTGTTGGCGGCTTCGCAGACGTGCGGTCCCACGGCGAGGACGCCGTCGATGGATTCGTCCGCCTGCAGCGCGGCGGCGGTGCGGGTCTGGATCTGGGAGACGTCGTTGGACACGTCGATCTGGTTCAGCCTGGCCCCCATGGCGTCGAAGTAGCCGGTGCAGCGGTCGACCAAGGCGGTGTTGAACGCCTCCTGGTTGAGGCACAGGCCCTTGGTCACGCCTTCGGCCTTCGCGCGCCCGCCCGCCGCCATGCCGGCGTCGTATTCGGGCTGGCCGACGTGCATCAACGCGCCGAGTTCGGCGGAGGATTCGAGGCCGGAGTTGATGGTCACGACCGGAATCCCGTCCGCGACGGCGGACCTGATCGCCGGTCCGAGCGCGGCCGGGTCGGGCAGGGACACGATGATGCCGTCGGGATCGGAGGCGGCGGCGGCCTCGATCAGCGCGGCCATCGCGGCCATGTCACCGGACACGTCGAAATTGTATTCGAGCGTCGCGCCCACATGCCTGGCCGCGTCGCGGCCGCCCTTTTCGACCACCGGCCAGAACGGGTCGGTGCCCTGCGTGTGGGTGATCATGACGTAGCGCTCCTGGCCGAAGGCGGCTCCGGCGAGCATCGTCGCGGCCACGGTGATTGCGAGAATTTTCTTCATTGGTTTCCTCCCGGATTTCACTCAGCCCGCCCGCGAACCGCGGACGGACACCGACAAGCACTATCACCGCCGCGCGGGCGGCGAAATTCGGCTTTCCAAGCGTGTTATCGCTAACGGGCGCGGCGGGGGCAACCTCTTGAGCGCCATCCATCCGCAATTCCGCGCCGGGCATGGAACGCCGGACGCCGCGTTCGCGCCAAAGCGCGCCCGGCCGGAGCGACTCCGCGCGGAAACCTCCGTTGATCGACCCGGCGGGTTCCCGGTCAGTCGGCTTACGCCTAAGGGTCCGCACTCCGATTCGCGGTGGAACCGATTCCGAATCACCTCCCGCCCGGGTCCGGTCGGGGCCCGGCGGGGAATCCCTTCGAAGGCGTTCTTGAGCCGCGCCCGATCGGATGCCCGCGTCCGCCGTGATCCTCGATTCGGGTGGTTCCGTCCTTCCGCCCACTCCGCCGAAAGCAGCATATCGATTCGCGGTCGCGGCCGATTCCGAATCACCCCGATCTTTCGGAACCCGGGCCGGCGCGGCGGTGAACCACGATCCGAGTGGCCCGGCGCGGTCGTGCCGCGCCGTTTCTCCGGTGGGTTCCACCTCCGATTCGCGTCGGCGATCGAATCCGAATCACCCGCCTTGGCCGGGGGCCGGGCGGGGAGGGGAACCTCGACGCGGGTGGCTTCGTCCCGTTCCCGGTCGGATACGCGCCCGCCGAAGGGTCCGCCCACCGGCCCGCGGCGGGATGGTTTGCGAATCACCGCCCGCCCCGGGCCGTTCGGGACGCGGCTGGGGATCCCGAATGAGCGGACCCCGGGCCGCGCCCGGCCGGACACGAGCTCCTTCGGATGCTTCGCCCACCGATTCGCCGCGGCGGCCGATTCCGAATCACCGCCTCCCCTCACGGGCCGGGCGGGGCTCGGGGAACCACGACGCGGGTGGCTTCGTCCCGTTCCCGGTCGGATGCGCGCCCGCCGAAGGGTCCGCCCACCGGTCC
>JANQKA010000579.1 GCA_028281405.1 Hasllibacter sp.
GGACGGGCGCGTTCCGCGTCGGAACGCCGCGTCGCAGAGAAGCGCTTTTTCGTCCGCCCGGTTCATTTCGGATGCCTCAGGCGAGGATTTGAAATGATCGACAGGATGTCGGCGAGGAGGTTCAGAAGGATGTAGGCTCCGGCGAAGATGAGGCAGCAGGCTTGAACCACCGGGATGTCCCGGATTTTCACGCTGTCCACGAATAGTTGCCCGATGCCGGGATAGACGAACACGACCTCCACGACGACGACGCCGGTGATGAGGTACGCGAGGTTTAGCGCGATCACGTTGATGATCGGGGCCAGGGCGTTCGGGAGGGCGTGGACGACGATCACGCGCAGGGGCGAAAGTCCCTTCAGCCGGGCCATTTCGATGTAGGGGGAGGCGAGCAGGTTGATGATCGCGGCCCGGGTCATGCGCATCATGTGCGCGGTGACCACCAGCGTCAGGGTGAGGGCGGGAAGGAGCGTGCGGGTCAGGCGTTCGGAGAAGTCCATGCCGTCGTAGATGTTGGAAAGCGAAGGCAGGAGAGGGTTCAGCACGGCCAGGAACAGGATCAGCGCGTAGGCGAGGAAGAATTCCGGGGATGAAATCGAGCCGAGGGTGACCACGTTGGCGGTCCTGTCGAAGACCGTGTTCCGGTGGAGGGCCGCCATCACTCCGAGCGCGACGGACAGCGGAACGGCGATCGCCGCGGTGACCCCGGCGAGGAACATGGTGTTGGCGAATCGCGGGGCGACCTGGCTCGCCACGGTGTCGAGGCCGGACCCGACCGAGTCCCCGGCGAAGGCGGCGAAATTCGCTTTCGCGAACGAGGTGCCGAGATCGCCGCGCACCGCGCCTCCGAGCCATTCCACGTACCGCGCGACGGGGTGCCTGTTCAGGCCGAGATCTTCGCGGATGGCCGCGACGGCCTCCGGCGTGGCCCCCTGGCCGAGGATCGTTTCGGCGAAGTCGCCGGGAAGCAGGTTCACGGCGGCGAAAATGATGATGGACACGACGAACAGGGTCAGAAGGCCCAGCGCCAGACGCTGCAGGATTATTTTGATGAGGGAATTCAATGTTTCCGCGGTCCCCGACGTCGTTCCGGGTCAGGTTACCGCCCCGCGGCGGGTTGTAAAGCGATTTGGGCGTTCAGAAGCCGATGGGCCCCGGGTTGGAGGCGAGGCGGTCCATGTCGCGCAGCAGTTCGGCTCCGATTCCCGGTTCCGACAGGGCGTGTCCGGCGCCGGGAATGATCCTGAGGGACAGGCGCGGGCAGGCGCGGCCGAGATCCGCCGCCGACCGGGGCGGGCAGACCATGTCGAAGCGGCCTTGGACGATGATGCCGGGGATATCGGCGATGAGGTTGGCGTTCTTCAGTATCCAGTCGTCCTCTTCGAGCCAGCCCCGGTTGACGAAGTAGTGGTTTTCGAGGCGCGCGAAGGCGCGGGTGTAGTCCGACGGGGCGTCGCCGCCGCGCCCTTCCGACTCGATGGACGCCAAGGCGTATTCCCAGGCGGCCCATGAGCGGGCGAAGTTGGTCTCCACCGCGAGGTCGCCGGAAAAGAGGCGCCGGGAGTAGGCCGTTATCGGGTCGTCCCGCTCGTCCGGCGGCAGGGGGGCGAGGAAGCGCTCCCAGAGTTCCGGCCAGAAGGCGCCCGCGCCGCCGCCGTAGAACCAACCGAGCTCGCGCCGCGTCATCAGGAACACGCCGCGCAGGGCGAGGTACGCGACCCGGTCCGGATGCTTGGCGGCGTAAACGAGGCCGAGCGTCGCGCCCCAGCTGCCCCCGAACACGATCCATCGATCGATGCCGAGTTCTTCCCGGATCCGTTCGATGTCGGAGACGAGGTGCCAGGTGGTGTTGTGGGCGACGCTGGCGTTTGGCTTCGACCGGCCGCAGCCGCGCTGATCGAACAGGACGACGCGGAAGGCGCGCGGATTGAAGTAGCGCCGCATGGCCGGAGAGCATCCCCCGCCGGGTCCGCCGTGCAGCACGAGCACGGGAATCCCGCCGGGAGACCCGCACTGCTCCATGTAGAGGCGGTGACCGTCGCCGACATCGATCATGCGTTGATCGAATGGTTCCGTGGCCGGATAGAGCGGGGCTTGCGGCCCGGTCCTGGGTCGGGTTTTGTCCATGAGCCGGGCTATATACGCGGCCGTGGCGTTTTTCGAGGGGTGGAGATTCATGGGCGATGCGACGGTCGACGGCCGGGAGATCGGGAAATTCGAAGCGATGGCCGGAGAATGGTGGGATCCGGAGGGCAAGTTCAAGCCCCTCCACATGCTCAATCCCCGCCGCTTGGAGTACGTCGCCGCGCAGATCGCGGCGGAGTTCGACCGCGACCGGGCGGCGGATCGCCCGTTCTCCGGCCTCCGCCTGCTCGATATCGGCTGCGGCGGAGGCCTGTTGTCGGAGCCGATGGCCCGGCTCGGGGCGGCGGTGGTCGGCGTGGACGCGGCCCCGAAGAGCGTATCGGTCGCCCGGCTTCACGCGGAGCGGTCCGGCCTCGATGTGGACTACCGCCACGCGACCGCCGAGGAGGTCGCCGCCGGCGGGGAACGGTTCGACGTGGTGCTGGACATGGAGGTCGTCGAGCATGTGGCGGATCCGCTGGACCATCTGACCGCGTGCCGGGAGCTGCTTGCGCCAGGCGGGCTGCTGCTCTGCTCCACGTTGAACCGCACCGCCAAGAGTTTCGCGTTCGCGATTCTGGGCGCGGAATACGTGATGCGCTGGCTTCCGCCAGGGACGCACGACTGGTCCAGATTCATCACGCCTGACGAATTGTTCGACCTTCTTCGGCGGTCGGGCCTCGACCCCGTGGACCGCAAGGGGTTCGTGTTCAACCCCGCGAGGTGGGAATGGACGCTGTCCGACAGGGATCTCTCCGTCAACTACGTCACCGCGAGCGTGAAGCCGGACGGGCCCCGTCCCGCGTGAGAGCGGCACCCCTCGCGGCTTCCCGCCCGCGGAATCCATGCAAGCGCAAACATGGGGCATTCGTCGCGGTCGGCGCCGCGTTGGAGCGGAGGCTCCGCGCTGGCGGGATGTTGGACCAACGCCACGGAATCCGAACACGTTCGACAACCGTCACGTCCACCACACCGCGGCGGTGTTCCAAGAAAGTGGGGTCCGCTTCGAAATACCGAAATCCACGCACATGTCGGAAACGCATCGAACGGCGGGTCGTTCAAGTCGAATGGAATCGGACCGGGTGTCGGAAACACCCGGCCCAACTCAAATTGGCTCTCCCGGTTAAGATCAGAGGCCGAAGTAGTCGGCATCGCCGGTCAATGGCGTCACCGACTCGAAGTCATCCCGCTCTTCGGGGCCGACTTGTTCGAAGCCATCCGCCGGATCGGCGGCTTGATCCCCCGACATGTCCGACCCGTCCTCCTCATTCGGAAAGTCGACGGTCCGCGACGGGCTGGGAAGGGTGAACATGACCGTGCGCGAGACATCGTCGAAGGTGGCGTTGTCGACAACGGACACGGTGACAATGACGGTGGCCGCCTCGTCCAGCGTGCCGGGGACCGTGATCTGACCAGAAGTCTCGTCGATCATGAATTCGGTGGTCTCGCCCGACATGAGGCCGGTTTCCGAAATACTGTATTTCACGGACGGGTTACCGGCCGTTGGGATTTCGAACCAACCGGAGGCGTTCACCGGCGTTCCAGCCACATGGGG
>JANQKA010000590.1 GCA_028281405.1 Hasllibacter sp.
CATCCTGTCCCCGTAGCCTTCGAGGCTCACGAGTTCGATCACGCGCTCGGCGTGCCGCGCGCGGGTGAACGCGTCGACGTTCCTGAGTTCCAGGGCGAAGGCGACGTTGTCGCGCACGGTGCGGTGCGGCAGGAGCGCCATGTTCTGGAACACCATCCCAATTTTGTCGGCCCGCAGGATGCGCAGTTCCTCCGCGCTCAGCCCGCCGACATCGACTCCGTTTATCAGGATCTGGCCGCCCGTGGGTTCGATCAACCGGTTGATGTGGCGCACCAGCGTCGATTTGCCGGAGCCGGAAAGCCCCATGATGCAGAAGATCTCGCCCTCTCCGACCGAAATCGAGACGTCCTTGACCCCGACCACGGCCTCGTAGCGTTCGAGAACCTCGGCCTTCGAAAGATTCTCCCGGCGGACGGCCTCCATCGCCTCGCGCGCCCGGTCGCCGAAAATCTTCCAGACGTTCCGCGTGACGACCACGCCCTCCGCAACCGAATCGGTCATGCGCGCGCGCCCCTTCCCAATGGGTGCGGGAAGCGCGGGCCGGACGGTTTCACGGGCGGGCGAATCATGTCGCGCCGGCGTCCGCCGCCCCCGGAATTGGTTCCGACTCCCACCGCGGCAACGGCTCCGCCGCGTCCAAAAGCCCAAGTAATCGACGGAATTGCCAAGTGGACCGCGGCCACGGCCCTCCGCGTCCGGCCCCCGAATTTCTTCCGGGCGCTCCGGGTGCGGACCGCGCCCGTCCGCGGCGATTCGGGCACGCGGGCACCTCCCCTCCTTCCGAACCCGGGAAGGTCGGGCCAGGCGCCTCCGCCGGTGGGCGCGTCGGATGGATTCCGGCCCCGCCGGACTCCTCTTCCGCGTCGGTCCTGGCTCCGCCCGCGTCCCCGCGACGTCCTGGAACCCCTCCCGTCGACGAGATTCTCAAGGGATTCGACTCCCGTCGCCCCCCGCGGCGGGCCGCCGAACACCTTCCAGATGCTCCGCGCGACGAACACGACTTCCGTCACAGGTTCGCTCATGCGCAAGCCTCCGTTCCATCCGAATCCGGATAGGACAGGTGGCCGCCTCCGCGGGCGGGCGCGTCATGCGAATTCCGACCACTTCGGCCTCGGTTTCCGCGCCGTTCCTGGCTCCGCCCGCGTCCCCGCGACGTCCGGGAACCCCGCCCGTCGACGAGATTCTCCAATAGGACGGCAACCGTCGCTCCCCGCGACAGGCCGCCGAATACCTTCCCGACGTTCCGCATGACGATCACGCTTTCCGTCTCGAATTTGGTCATGCCCGCTGTCTCGGATTCGGTCATGCTCGCGCCTTCTCCCCCGCCGAATCCGGGGAGGGTAGGACAGGGCTAACTCCATGGGCAAGCGCTTCGGGCGGCCGTCGTGGCGACGACATCGATTCGGTGCCGAATCCGCCCCGCCACGGCCCACATGGCCCCGCGAGGGAAAACAGTCCTTCGGCGGAGTCTCCACGCGGGCGGCGCCCATCGCCTCACGCCCCCGATCGCCTAACATCATCCGGCGTTCCGCCCGACGGCCACGCCATCAACCGCCGATTTGGTGGGTCGCCCCATTCCCGGCGGGTTCTGGAAGGGAGGCCGTTCCGGAGCGACGACATCGATTCGGAGTCGAACCCACCCGGCCATGGCCACATGGCCCCGCGAGGGATTACTGTCCTTCGTCGGAGTCTTAACGCGGGCGGCGCCCATCGCCTCACGCCACCGATCGCCTAACATCATCCGGCGTTCCGCCCGACGGCCACGCCATCCACCGCCGATTTGGTGGGTCGCCCCATCCCCGGCGGATCCAGGAAGGGAGGCAGTCCCGGTTCGACGGCGAGCGATTCGGCCCATCGCCGGGCTCGCCGACTCCCGATTCCTAACGAATCGGGAGCCGCGCCGCCGACGCCTGTAACGGTATGGGAGGATGCGGGCCCGTGCGGGAATCCACGGCTGGGAACGGGCCGCGCCGCCGCTACGGCGATTCGCCCGGCTGTGCGCCGGCAACCGACATTGGGCCTTCCCCCGCCGTGAGGAATTGCCATATTCGCCGTGGATGCCCCTGCACGGGGGCACGAATCCATCAAGAGTACTGGAACAAGGAGATTGGACCATGAAAACGCTTCGCGACGAGGTGCGAGCGGACATTGAACGGGTCATTCGTGAAATGTACGGGGACTGGGTGTTGAAGATCACCATGAAGTTGGCCCACAGCCCGTTCGGGGACGAGAACCTGTACATCCATGTGTACTTGGACGATGACATGCCGCGCGAGAAAGGAGGCAAACTTGGCCGGCTGCTCGTGAACGTCTCGGACCTCATGGGCGAGGAGTTGGACGGTGTCTTCCCGACATCCGCCCCATGTCGGAGAGGGGCGTGGAGTATGTCTGACCGAACAATCCCGGAAGGCTTGATAGCCACCGCTTGGAAGCTGTGCGCCCGGGTTGACGGAAAGCCGCCCACCCAGGCCGACCTTCGCCGCGCCCTAAGCACGGCCTACTACGCCCAGTTCCACGCACTGTCCAGGCTGTGCGCCGACACGATCGCCGGCGGAGAGTTCGACGCGAACCGCAACGACTACGCTTGGGATGAATCCTACCGCGGGCTTATCCATGGCGTCGTGGTTGAGGCTTGTAGACAAATCAAGGGAAACCGTTTCCCCGCGAAAATCCGAGAATTCGCCGCGGTGTTCGAGTTTTTGCGCCAAGCCCGCGAATCCGCGGACTACGATTCGGCGATTCACCTGTACGAGTTCGAGGTGATTCGCCAAATTAAAGTAGCCGAAGCGGCAATTGCTGGCCTCGACACAGTGCCGGTCACGGAGCAAAGAAGGTTCGTCGCGAGGATCTTGATCAATACCAAGGGAGCGAAGGAGACCCGGAAGCGGACGGACGAGGGCAAGCCCGCGATTATTTAGCGTTCGCGGGAAAACCTCGGTCCTCCCGTGGCTCCATGGTTTCCGGCGGAGCGTTGGAAGCGCTCTCCCGGGGACCCACTCCGGTGAACGGTAATGGTCAACCGCTCGAGCATGAGGGGAAGGTTTCCTAGAGGGGCGAAGCAAAAATGCCGGGGCGCCAATAATCGCCCCGGTTGGCATCATGGCCAGGACGTTTCTGTTTCAGGCCGCTGTGCAGGGGATGGGGCTTCGCAAAATCCATTCGTCCGGAGGCTGAATCTTCGACGTGGTTGACCAACGCGGCCAACGATACGCGGTTCATGGCCTTGAGTGGTCTTGGCCGCGGCGGCGGTGGCGGCCTAGGCGCGATTTGAGAACCGAAGGCTCTTTCGAGACTGCGGATTTCGAATCGCCAGTTGCGCGCCCGACCAAATAGCGCGGGTATGGGGGATGCCGTCAAATGTCCGTCCGCGCCGCATCCCGGGTCGGGTGGAATATTTCGAGGCCCGATTCGTTTCGGGACGCTAAACACGTCGGTAAGCATTCAAGTCCCAACGTGGCCAAATCATAGCTCCGCCGATTATCGAAGCACCGGAACCGGGAGTTTCGCTTGTCGAGCAACGTGTCTTGCGTGGATGCATTGAGGGGCGGAGAATCCATCCACGGGGCGACCGCCCACGCGTCCGGAGTTCAAGTCGGCATGTGGGCTGAAACCACTCCGACAACGGCGATTCGGATTTCTCCAGTCGAGTGGCCAAATTCAGCCGAAGGCCGCTGTATTGTCTGACCAACCCCACATGGCCGCGGGATCTTGTCGATGCCGCCGGCGTGGGACATCGGCGCATGAATGAGGTCACTCCTCTGCCCCATCCGCCGAACGCCAACGCGGCGACCGCACCTTGGCGCTCGTTGACGCGGGTATCGTTCCTCAACGGAACGACCGCGTCGGACCCACTTCCGCTCCGAACATCGACTTGTAATCGCTTACAGCCCTGCCCCGTTTGACCGCCAAGCGAAGAAACTTCGAGTGCGGTGGCCGCGCCGTTCAGACGCGCCGCATCGGTCCGCATGGCAAGACACAGGGCATCTGCTCTAAGTTGTCATGCGGGTCGAAAGAACGTGACCGGCGGTTGGAGGTGCCATCAAAGGCGAGTCGCACCTAGCCCCTCTGGCACGTTGGCCCACTCCCATCGTGATGCCCCCGCCCGAGCGCCTCCGCATCCCTCGGCGCGCGAAGAATCGGGGACGTGGTAGAACGAGCCGCTCACTCGACCGGCCTTTGGAACTCCGGAAGCGCGACCGAACCAACACCCGTCCCGCGCGGGCCCGCACCTGATCGGGCCGCAAGACCCGCCGAGGGAAGTTGCCCAACCGGTATGTCTCCCGCGCAGACGCTCACACGCAATTGTCGCGTCTGCGCCTCCATCGGACGAACCGTTCCCGTGTGGAAAGCATGGAATCCGGTGCCGTGGTATACGAGCCTCATGGTCGCCGCCCAAAGCGGTATCCCGATACCTTGTTAGATCCTCTCCGTCCGCCAAAGGCGGATCTTGGTCCCGCCGTGGTCGACAATGGGTCCGGGAGGCAGCCAATCCAAGCCGGTGGCCCGAGCAAGCCGTTGATCGGAGGTCACCAGCGCGACGCGCCATCCCTTGAACCGCCCCATCATCGTCTCGCCGAATGCGGCATAAAGCCGCGGAAGCCAACCCGCCTTGCAGATGCGTCCTCCGTAGGGAGGGTTGGCGATGACGAGGCCCGGCGGACCTTCGGGCGGTTCCACCTCGCTGATAGCCACAGTTTTGAACGAACAAAGCGCGCCGACTCCAGCCGCCTCCGCGTTCCCGAGCGACATCGCAGCGGCTCCCGCATCCCGGTCGGAGCCGTGAAACAGAGGCGTCCCCTCAACGGTCGCCTCCACCGCCGGACGCTTCCATTCCGAAAACGGAACAAGCGTCTCGAAGTCGAATGACCGACCGCGCCCTGGAAGCAGCCCGGCGGCGATTTCCGCCGCCTCCAGAACGAAGGTGCCCGAGCCGCAAAACGGGTCGATCAGCGGTTCGCTTCCATCGAACCCCGCCGTGCGCAGAAACAATGAGGCGAGCGTCTCGCGCATGGGTGCCTTGTTCACGCGACGCTTGAACCCACGCTTGTGGAGCGACGCGCCGGAAGTGTCGATGCTGACGGTGGCGAGATCGTCGTCCAGACGTAGCTTGAGCGTAATCCCAGTTTCCTGGGCGACGGCGAAGCCGGCGCTCTCCAGCGCGCCCCGCAACCTCTGGGCTGCCGCGCCCGCGTGGTAGATGCGGGACTTGCGGCAGGTGGCGTCCACCCGCAAGGCCGCGCCGGGGCG
>JANQKA010000594.1 GCA_028281405.1 Hasllibacter sp.
AGACGGGCCGGTCTGTCGTAGGAGCCGTACCCCTGCCAATTGCTCTCACGAAACACGTTCAAAAAGTTGACCGGAGACCTGTCGTACAAATGGTCCGCGTCGCTGTCGAGGAGGGAATGCACGCCGTTGATCGGATTTTCCGGGTCGCCGTCGTCGAACCCGATTCCGTATTCGCCGGCGTGCGACATCCAGTGGGGCGGCGAAGTCCGCGCTCCGGTCATGTGGGGAACGCGCACGTCGAATTGCGCCGAGACGCTCCGCTCGCCGGCGCTTCCGGTCACGCGCAGCGTCAGGTCTTGTCCGGCGTGGGACGCGTCCCCGTCGAGGGTCAAAACGCCGTTGTCGAGAGAAAACGGGATTTCGGGCGACGCCCTCCATCCCACCGGGGCGGTCGAGCCGTCGGGTTCGAGGAACACCGCCGTGAACTCAGGTTCGGCGCCGTTGAGATGGGCCTGGAACACGTCCGCCGGGATCGTCAAACTCCACGTTCCGTCCGCCCCGGCGACTTGATCGGGAATAATCCGGTTCTGAATGATATCGAAGGACCGCGTGACGAATCCACCTCTTCCGTCGAACGCGGTGACGTTGATCTCCGCCGCCCCGTCCCCTCCTTCGAACGCTCCCGATATCACGCCGGTGCCGCGGTCGATCGAGAGGCCGACGGTAGAAAGCGCCGAGTCGGCGTCCCCGACGGTCGCGCCGTACACGAAGGTCTCCCCCGGGTCGGCGCCCATGAACGCCCCGCTTGTGTCGATTTCCAGGTCCACTCCTTCCGCCACCATGCGGTCGATCAGACGTCCCGCCACGGGATCGGCGTTGCCGGCGGCATTCGGCGCCAATTCCACCCGTATCGTCACACCGGCCGCCTCCGCGTCGCGGCCGGCGCCGTTCACCGCCCGCACATCGATTTCCTCCGCGCTTGTACCCGTGAACACGCCGGCGATGGTTCCGTTGACGCCGTCGACCGACAGTCCCACGCTTTCCAGCGATTCGCCCGTGTCCAGCACTCCCGTGAAACCGGCCCAATTCCCGGCGCCGAGGACATCGTCCGGCAGTTCGAATGAAAACGGCGCGCCCGGCGTCGCTGTCGCCTGAAGCGGATCCTTCAGTCTCACCTCGATGATTTGAATGGCCGACGCCCCGTGTTCGTCCTCGGCGGTAACCCTGATCCGCGCGCTCCGGTCGCTTTGGAACTCTCCCCAAATCCTGCCGCCGTTGCTTCCGGAATAATTGCGCCACAGGCCGACCGTTCCGATCCCGTCCATGTAATCCCCGTCCCCGTCGACCAAGGATACGGAATAGGTCAGGTCATCGCCGTCGGGATCGGTGAAATACCCCGACTCGACGCGCAAGGTGGTGCCGGTCCACAATGCGATTTCGTCGACTTGGACGCCGACCGGCGGCGCGTTCACGCCCAAACGCAGATCGATCGTGGCCGAGCCTCCCCTGCCGTCGGAGGCGGTGACCTCGATCGTCAATTCGTCCCGGCCCGTGTAGCGGCCGCCGATCAGGCCGAACTCCGGATCGATCTCCAATCCCACCGTGTCCAACCCGGCGCCTCCATCCAAGACCGCCGAGTAGGTGAGCGCGTCCCCGTCGGGATCCTCGAACCTGTGTTCCGTCTCGATGAAATTCTCCCGGCCGGGGGTGATCTTGTCCGGTTGGGAATACCGCGACCACGGAACCGGGCGGGGGGCGGTGTTCGGCCCGGACGCGAATTCCAAGGCGAAGGTTCCCGTGACCATCGCCGTTCCGTCGGAAGCGCGGACCTCGATCTCCGTGCCCACCATTCCGGAGTACGAGTCTCCCCGGATGATTCCGGTCGCGCCATCGATCGTCAATCCGATTTCGGAAAGCGGCCTCCGATCGCCATTCAAGACCGCCATCGCACTGAACGTCAACACGCCGCCGTCGGGGTCCGCGAAGGCGTGGCCAACGGGAATGTCTACCTCCTCGCCGGGAAACGCGACCCGCGCGGGCAGCGCCGTTTCCCAAACGGGCGCCTTGTTCGCGGACGGGCCCGTCTCCGCGACGGGCGCCACCGTGAACCGCTTCTCCGTGTGCCCGCCCCGCGCGTCGGTCACGGTGACCGTCACCTCGAATTCCGTCGTCGCCGTCAAGGTTCCGGTGATCATGCCAGAATCCCGGTCGTGGGTCAGGCCGGTTCCGGCCAATCCATCCACCACGAAGGTCAATCCGTCGTACTCCCGGTCCCAGAACGCGCTAAGGAGATTGATGGCTTCGATTTCCTCGCCGATCAACGACTCGACCCGGGAAGCCAACCTCCTCGCGTCCACAGGAGCGTTATTCACGAAGATCGTGAAGGTTCCCGTGGCAACGCCTCCGTTCATGTCCCTGGCGTTCACATGAATATCCCACTCGCCCGCGACGTCGGCGGTTCCCGAAATCACTCCGGTTTCCGAATTGATTCCCAAGCCGAACGTCGCGAGTGGTAGACCGTGGTCTCCAACCGTCGCGTCGAATGTGAGTCCTCCACCGACGACATCCGTGAACGCCCGCGCCACATCGATATCGCCGACCGGGGCGAGTCGCTGCAGAATCCGGGGAGACGGCAAGTCGGCCCCGTTCAAGGCCGGGCCATTCGAGACGGAGAGAACGAATTCGCGCGTCCCCGCGGCGCCATCCCCGTCCATCGCCGCGACCTCGATGGTGAATACTCCGGCTTCGTTCGGCGTTCCGGCGATCGTCGTTCCGCCGATGATGTCCAACCCGATCGACGGGAGCGGCCGATTCGCCATCCCCTCGACTCCCTTCACCACGGCCGAAAAAGTGAGTTGCCCGGTGCCGGGATCGTCCACGAAGGCCCCGCTCACGTCGATGCCGTCTCCCAATCCGACGCCGACCACTCCCGACGCGTTTGGAATCGCGCTTTCGGAAGCCGAGGGCGCGGCGTTCCACTCAATTACCAAGGCTTGATCGTAATGAAGACCGCGGCCTTCATCGTCCGTCGCCCGCACGACGATCGTCGCGCCTCCGGCGAGGTTGGCGCGCGTGTTCGCGGTATCGATCGCGCCGGTCGAATTGTCGATCGTCAAACCGATTGTTGACAGGTCCGCTCCAGTCGCGAAATCCGTTCCGACCCTCGCTTCGAAGCGCAAAAGATCATCGTTTCCGTCGGGGTCGTCGAACCCGTCGCCGGCTTCGATCGGGCGGTTCCCCGCGGAGCCGGGCGTCACCCGCACTTTGTCCAAGGGAGTGACCGAAGCCGTTGGAGCTCCGGGATCGGGAGCCACGGTGAGAACGAATTCGCGCGTCCCGACGGCGCCGTCCCCGTCCATCGCCGCGACCTCGATGGTGAATACGCCGGCTTCGGTCGGCGTCCCCGTGATCGTCGTCCCGCCGGCGAATTCCAGCCCGATCGACGACAGCGGACGATCGGGCCATCCCGGGATTCCCTTCACTCCGGCCGAGAAGGTCAATTGCTCCACGCCGAGATCGTCCGTGAACGCCCCGCTCACATCGATTCCGCTTCCCAGCGCGGCCCCGGACATGCCCGACATTGGCGGAAGGTCGGTTCGCGAGGCCACGGGCGCGGAGTTCCGCGCGATCGTCAGTGTTTGGTCGAAGTGCAGACCGTCCCCGTCGGTGGCCCGCACGACGATCATGTCCGCTTCGCCTCCGAACCCGGCGTTCGCGTTGGCGGCACGGATCATCCCGGTGTTCCGGTCGATCGCGAGATCGAAGGCGGACAGTTCCCGACCGGTCTCGAAGTCGTCCCCCACCCTCGCCTCGAAGGTCAGGTCGCCATCCTCTCCGTCGGGGTCGGAGAATCCCGAACCCGCGTCGAACGGGAGGTTCGCGTTGGAGCGGAGAGTCAGCCGAACCGTGTCGAGCGGCGTGCTCGACGCGACGGGGGCGCCGGGATTCGGTTCGACGGTGAGTACGAATTCGCGCGTCCCCGATCCTCCTTCCCCGTCCGACGCGTGGACCACGATGGTGAAGGTTCCGGCCTCGGCCGGCGTCCCGGCGATCGTCGTTCCATCGTTGAGGTCCAACCCGATCGAAGCCAGCGGCCGATCGTCCGTCACGGGACCTCCCTTCACGGCCGCGGAATAGGTCAAACTCCCCGCGTCGCGGTCGTCGGTGAACGCCCCGCTCACGTCGATGCCGCTCAGGGCGACCGCGAACATGGCCGATACCGGCGGAAGGATGGTTCCCGAAGACACGGGCGCGCCGTTCAACTCGATCATCAATGTTTGATCGAAGCGCAGACCGTCCCAGTCCGTGGCCCGCACGACGATGGTCTCCGCGCCGCCCCTGAAACCGACGCTCTGGTGCAGGGCCCGGATCGAACCGGTTGACGCGTTGATCGCCAGGCCGATGGTGGCCAGGTCCGCCCCGGATTCGAAATCGTCCCCCACCCTCGCCTCGAACCGCAGCTCGTCGTCGTGGGCGTCGGGGTCGGAGAATCCCGCCCGGGCGTCGATCGGAAGATTCGCGGAGCTCCCGGAGGTCAGCCGCACCGTGCCCAGCGGAGATTCCGAAACCGTGGGGGCATCGGGATTCGGGGCCACGGTGAGAACGAATTCGCGCGTTCCGACCGCGCCGTCCCCGTCCGTCGCCGTGACCACGATGGTGAATGTTCCGGCCTCGCCCGGCGTCCCGGAAATCGTCGTTCCATTGTTGAATTCCAAACCGATCGAATCCAGCGGCCGGTCGGCCCGCCCGGGACTTCCCTTCACGGCCGCGGAAAAGGTCAACCGCCCCGAGTCGCGGTCGTCGGTGAACGCCCCACTCACGTTGATGTCGTCCGCGAGTGGAACCAGGAACATGCCCGACACGGGGCCGAGATGGTTTCCCGAAGACACGGGCGCGGTGTTCAACTCGATCCTCAGGGTTTGATCGAAGCGCAGACCTTCACCGTCGATGGCCCGCACGACGATGGCCGTCGCGCCGCCGGTGAACCCGGTGGCCATGTTCTCGGCTCCGATCTCTCCGGTCGCCGGGTTGATGGCCAGTCCGATGGTGGACAAATCTCCTCCGGTCGCGAATTCACTCCCCACCCTCGCGTCAAAGCGCAGATCGTCGACATCGCCATCCGGATCCGAAAATCCAGCCCGCGCGTCGATCGGAAGGTTGGCGGAACTTCCCGTGGTCAGCCGCACTTCGCCCAGCGGAGTTCCCGAAGCCGTCGGGGCGCTGGGATTCGGGGTCACGGTGAGAACGAAGTCGCGCGTCCCGACGGCCCCGTCTCCGTCCATGGCCGAGACTTCGATGGTGAACACCCCGACCACGGTCGGCGTGCCGGTAATCGTCGTTCCATCGATGAACCGCAGCCCGATCGACGACAGCGGGCCATCGGTCCGTCCCGAACTCCCCTTCAACCCGGCGGAAAAGCTCAGTTGCCCCGGGCCGAGGTCGTCCGTGAACGCCCCGCTCACGTCGATATCGGCGCCGAGGCGTCCACCCACCATGCCCGAAACCGGCGGAATGCCGATTCCCAAGGAATACGGCGCGGCGTTGAGCTCGATCATCAAGGTTTGATCGAAATGCAGGCCATCCCCGTTGGTGGCCCGCACGGTGATCACGGTGGACCCTCCGGTGAATCCGGCCTCCGGATCCGCGGAGGAGATCGTTCCGGAGACCGGATCGATCGCGAGGCCGATGGTGGACAACGGCGCGCCGGTCCCGAAGTCGTCACCCACGACCGCCCCGAAGCGCAAATCGCCGACGACGCCGTCCGGATTGGAAAACGCCGCCCGCGCGTCGATCGGCAGGTTGGCGGTGGTCCCGCGCGTCAACCGCGCGGCGGTCAGTGGCGTGTTCGACGACCCTGGCGCGAGGGGCTCCCCGGCCTGAACCACGGTGAGGACGAATTCGAGCGTCCCGACGGCTCCGTCCCCGTCCATGGCCGCGACCTCGATGGTGAACGCCCCGGCCTCGGTCGGCGTGCCCGCGATGGTTTCGCCATCGTCGATGTTCAGCCCGATCTCCTCCAATTCGCGGAAGAGGCCCCCGGTCTCCGAAATCCGCGCCGAGAAGGTCAGATGCCGGATGTCGAGATCGTCCGTGAACGCGGAGCGCAGGCCGATGCCGCCGTCGGACAAGGAACTCCCGACCCTTCCGGACACTCCCACCAAAGGAGTCCCGGTCGCCGGCGCGGGGGCGGAATTCAACATCACCCCGATACCATGATCAGCCGACAGTCCTTCTCCATCGGTCGCCCGCACCGTGATCGTCACGGATCCGTCGCCGGTGAAACCGACTCCGGGGTCCGCCGCCCTCACCGCCCCGGTGGCCGGATCGATGGCGAGGCCGATCGTTGAAAGAGGATCCCCGGCGTCGAAATCGGCTCCCACCCTCGCCTCATAGCGAAGCGCGGAGCCGTCCGGGTCGTGGAACGCGGCCCCCGCGTCGATCGGAGGGTTCGGCGCGACTCCCGGCGTCAGCCGCTCCGAGGTCGGAGCGGCGTCCGAAACCATGGGGCCCCGGGGGGGCGCGACCGCGATGGTGAACACCTGCGTGAGTTGGCCTCCGTCCGGATCATGGACGGTGAGCATGATGACGAGGATTCCCTCCGAGGTCGGCGCGCCCATTATCGAGTTGTTTTCCAGACGCAGTCCGGCGCCCGGGAGCGGCATCCCGTTCAGTTGCGCGGCCTCGAAGGTCAGCGTCCGCCCCTCGGGGTCGATGAACGCTGAGCTCAGGTCGATCCCGTCGATGTCGCGTCCGGCGACCGCCTCCACGTTGTCCGGAAGCGGGGTCGCCGAGCGGATCGGATTCCTGTTCGACGACGCGGAGATGAGGATTCTGTGTTCGACGGATGGCGCGCCGGCGCCCGGGCCGCTGGAGACGGTGACGACGGCGGTCACGTCATCCCTCCCCGTGAACGTCCCGACGATCCTGTTTTCCTCGGCGTCGAATGTCAGCCCGCTGTCTTCGCGGGTGAATTCCACCGAAAATCCCAGATCGCCTGATTCACCGCCGGGGTGCTCGAACCCGGCGGTCACATCGATCGGGGCGATCGGCGCGCCGACGGTCACGGCCCGGTCCACCTCGAGTGAACCGCTGTCGACCACC
>JANQKA010000558.1 GCA_028281405.1 Hasllibacter sp.
TGGCCGCGCGAAAATCCCGGCTCCGCGGAAGGCGTGGCCTCCCTCCGCGCGTTGGATCGGCGGACGCGCGAAAATCCCGGCTCCGCGGAAGGCGTGGCCGCCTTACGCGCGGTGGAACGGCGGGCCGCGGCCATGACATGGCGGCACTGGAACGATTCGCTTCGGGAGTTCACCAACGCCGGGGCCCCGGAGGCCCTCTTTCCACGACTGGACGGCTGCGGGGATTGCGGGGACCGCCCGGAGCGGCGCCGGAATACGGGCGGCGTTCCCGAAGGTGGGAGGAGACGCGCCAATATGACCGGGAATTCGGGGGAGGGGATGTTTCCGGGACACATCGCGTGGGGCGAATGCGCGGGCGCGCTCCCGGAAACGCCGCGACGACGACTCAGTCGCCGTCGCGGGCGATCTCCGGGAATACGGGGTTCCGCGCCGGAATCCCGCAGAGGCGGCGATGACGCTTGAACGCTGCGCCCGGATCGTGGAGCGGGGCGACCCGGACCGCCACCTCGCGGCGCTCGCGGCTCCAGCCGCGGCGCGGAAGGTTCTCTTGCCGCTCTACGCCATGAACGCCGAGGTCGCGCGGGCGCCGTGGATGGCGCGGGATCCGTTGATCGCGCGCCTGCGCCTGAGATGGTGGGCCGAAGCGATGGAGGAAATCGCCGGGGGTGGCGCGGGTCGGGGGAACGCGGTGGCCGCCGCGCTCGCGGAGGCGCTGGACTCCGAGGGCGCGCGCGCCATGGCCGATCTGGCGCGGGCCCGCGAAGCCGACGTCGAACGCCGGCCGTTCGGGAAAGCGGAGGAACTGTGGTCCTATCTCGACCGCACGTCCGGCACGCTCGTCTGGACGGCCGCGCGTCTTCTGGGAGCGGACGGCGAAACGGAAATCCGCCAAGCGGGGCGGGCGTTCGGAATGGCGAATTGGCTGCAGGCGGCGCCGGAACTCCTGGCGCGGGGCAGGGAGCCCCTGCCGGATCCCTCGGCGTCCGCGGTGCGCTCGCTCGCGGAGGAGGCCCTCGACCTCCTGGGGCGGGCGAAGCGGAGCGCCGTTTCAGCGTCCGCGCGCCCGGCGCTGCGCGCCGGATGGCTGGCGGGTCCGGTCCTGCGCCGGGCCGCCGCCGAGCCGGAGGCGGTGGCGCGGGCTCCGCTCGCGCGGTCGGACGCGGCGCGGAAGGCCGCGCTCCTCCGGAGGGTTTTCCTGAACCGCTGGTGACTTGGCCGCGGGGGGGCGGAAATCCGTTTGCGCCCCCGCGCGGCGGGGCTATGGTGGGGGCGTTCGAGTGCTTTCCACGAAGGTCAGCACGGATTTCATGAGGAGGAAAACGGCATGAACCGCCGCAAATTTCTGGCGTCGGCCGCGGTCGGCGGCGCCGCCGCGACGACGCTCGCAGCCCCGGCATACGCCCAGGGCAACCGCACGCTGACACTGGTCACCACTTGGGGCCGCGGACTCGCCGGGGTGCACGACAACGCCCAGCGCGCCGCCGACCTGATCGGCGAGTTGTCCGACGGCCAGCTGACCGTCGACCTGAAGGCCGCGGGCGAACTCGTGGGCGCCTTCGAGGTGTTCGACGCCGTCACCGCCGGCCAGGCGGACATGTATCACGGGGCGGACTACTACTTCGTCGGCCAGCACCCGGCCTTCGCCTTCTACACCTCGGTTCCGTTCGGCCTGACCGCCCAGGAGCAGCTGAACTGGTACTACATCGACGGCGGCATGGAATTGCACCACGAGCTGGGCGAGATCTTCGGCCTCAAGTCCTTCATCGCGGGCAACACCGGCGCGCAGGCGGGCGGATGGTTCGCGAAGGAGATCACCGGGCCGGAGGACTTCCAAGGCCTCAAATTCCGCATGCCGGGCCTCGGCGGTCAGGCGTTGGGAAGGATGGGCGCCTCGGTGCAGAACCTGCCCGGCGCGGAGGTTTACCAGGCCCTCGCCTCCGGCGCGATCGACGGAACCGAGTGGATCGGCCCCTGGGCCGACGAAAAGGCCGGCTTCCAGGAGATCACGAAGAACTACTACACCGCGGGCTTCCACGAGCCGGGCGCGTCGCTGTCCCTGGCCACCAACCTCGACGTGTGGAACGAGCTGCCGCCGCACCACCAGGCGATCATCAAGACGGCGGCCCTGGAATGCCACCAGTGGAATCTGGCGCAGTTCCTGGCCAACAACGGCGCGGCGCTTCAGCGTCTGCGGTCGGGCGGCGTCAAAATCCTCGAATTCCCGGATTCGGTCTGGGACGCCTTCGGCGCGGCCTCCCAGGAGGTGCTGAACGAAAACATGGGCGACGAGCTGTTCAAGCGCACCTACGACAGCGCGATCGCCTCCATGCGGTCGTCGTCGTCATGGCTCAAACGGTCGTCCACCGCCTACGTGGCGCAGCGCGACCGGGTCATCGGCTGAGCCGCGGGGAACGGGTCCGGCCCCCCGCCGGAGCGGGGGGCCCCACAAACACGGGAATCGCGGGACGGCGGCGCTCGGGCCGCCGCGCCCGGCCCGGGGAGGAATGCAACGATGCTCGAGGCGGCCGGCTGGTTCTTCCAGCAGCTCTTTCTGGCTTTTCCGAACGCGTTCCGGGCGGCGGCGAACCCGGGAGCGTGGCTGTCGTGGCTCGGCGGGCTTGAGACCGACGGGCAGAAGGCCAGCCTGACTCGCTTCATCTATTACGGCGCGTCGGCGGAATTGTTCTTCGTCATTCTCGCGATCCTGATCGTGTTGACCGCGCTGGGCGTTTGGCGCGGGGCGGTCATGTGGCGCGCGGTGCGCGTCCTCGAGAGCGTCGGAAACGGTTTCGGCCGCGTGTTCGCGTGGGCGGGGCTGATCATGGTCGTTCAGCAAATCCTCATCGTGTTCCTTCAGCGAATATTCCGTGTTTCCGAAATCTCGGTCGGCCCGTTCGGATACATCTTCACCAAGGACCTTTCGTGGTATGCCGAGGAGCTGAAGCTCTACAACGCGATGATCGTCTGCCTGTGCGTCTCCTACACCTTCGTCCAGGGCGGGCACGTGCGCGTTGATCTGTTCTATTCGGGCGCGGCCCACCGGACCAAGCGGATCATCGACATGGCGGGGTCGCTTTTTTTCATGCTGCCCGCCGCGGTTTTGATTTGGCTCTATTCGTGGTTCTTCATGTGGCGCCACCTCGTGACGCCGAAGGTTTCGGCGACCGACAAGCTCGAACTGCTCGAGCGCAAGGCGCGCATCCTCAAATGGAACGTCGAGACGATCGGATTTTCGCCGAATGGATTCAACGCCTATTTTCTCTTCAAGGTGCTGATCGTCGCCTTCGCCGGGCTCGTGTTCATTCAGGGGGTCGCGTTCTTCTACCGCTCCTTCCTCGAATGGAGGGAGGGGGAGAAGAGCGTGGGCAAACATCTTGACAAGGACCGTCTGGACGAGGACGCGCCCGCCGGGGACGGCGCCGCGGCCGGTCGGCCGGACTAGCGGGGGCAACGCATGCTATTCGGGCTGGACGGCGTCGAAGTCGGACTGATCATCGTCTTTCTCTGCCTTTTCGGAGGCATCATGTCGGGCTTTCCGGTGGCGTTCGCCATCGGGGGCGCGGCGGTCATTTCCTTCGGGATCATCGCGGCGCTCGACGGCGCGGGCCTGATGCTCCACCAGGCGGTGGACTTCGGTTCCGCGGAGGTCAGGGCCCTCGTCGCCGACGGGGTCGCCCGGGAGGCGATATCGCTGTTCAGGTATCCCGACCTGCCGGTCATCGAGAAACCGGTGTTCGAGGGCGGCTGGGAGCAGGCGCTCAACCGCAACATCTCCTTCGTCGTGAACCGCATGAACGAGCGGGTGATCGCCGGCCAGTCGATCGAAACGCTTCTCGCGGTTCTGATGTTCGTGATGATGGGCATCACGCTCGAGCGGTCGAAGATCGCCAACGACCTCCTGACGACGATGGCGCGGGTGTTCGGCCCGCTGCCCGGCGGCTTGGCGGTGTCGGTGGTCGTCGTGGGCGCCTTCCTGGCCGCCTCCACCGGCATCGTCGGGGCGACCGTGGTGACCATGGGCCTCCTGTCGCTTCCGACCATGCTGCGGAACCGCTATTCGCCCGAACTCGCCACGGGCGTGATTTCGGCGTCCGGAACGCTCGGCCAGATCATCCCGCCGTCGATCGTGATCGTTCTTCTGGGCACCCTCGCGGGTGATCTCTACGCCACGGCGCAGGAGGACCGCGCCCGCGTGATCGGCTGCCCGGACGCGCTGACCTATCTCGGCGAGGCCGCCGTGGTTTCGGTGGGAACGCTGTTCCAGGCCGCGATTTTGCCGGGCATCCTGTTGGCGGGCCTTTACGCCGCCTACGCCTTCGGCTTCGCGCTTTTCAATCCGTCGAAGGCTCCCCCGGTGCGCGGAGACGGCGCCGGGGACGGACACGTCGTCACGCGCAACGAAGCCTTGACGTGGTTCCTTCTGGCCCCGGCGGCGCTGATCGCCGCCGTCCTGATCGCGGTCAACGCGGGGATCGTCGGCAGCCAGAACGTGGTCGTGTCGAGTTTTTCCGACGCCACGCCTTCGGCGAGCCTGCGGACCAACGTGTCGGACGGCTGCCGCGGAGCGATGATCGAACTGCACGGGCGGGAGGCGTGGGACCGCGCCGTCGCGGAGCAGGAGGCCATAGACGCGGCGGGCGGCATCGAGATTTCGCGCCAGTTGTCGGAGGAGGAGTTGACGGAGGCCCGCGCGGAGGCCGTCGGGGCGGCCGCGCCGGTCGGGTCGGGCGTGGCCGTGTTCTTCACGCTTCTCGCCCTGGTCCTGCTGCTCGGCCGGGGAATCCGGCCCGGTTTGGACGGGCGCCCGATCTGGATCGGTTTGGGCGGATGCGGGTTGGCGGCGTTGGTCGACGCCGCCGCGATCGGTCCCTTGACGACATCGGGCGCGACCTTCGCGCTGTTGGCGCTTCCAACGGCCGCGGCCCTGCACGGGGCGCGGGTCGCGGCGCAAAGGCTGGCGGGGAACGAGCTGGTGCGCGTGGTCTTTCCGCCGCTCGTGCTGATCATCGCCGTCCTCGGGTCGATTCTGGGGGGCATCACCAACCCGACCCCCGCCGCGGCCCTCGGCGCCGGCGGAGCGATCATGCTGGCCGCCTACAGGAAGCTTCAGGATGAACGGAAAACGGGGCGCATGATCCTGACGGCCGCCTTCGCGGTGGTCGTGATGATCCTCCTGGGGGTCAATTTCGACCTGCGCACGGGGAGGGAGAGCGTCGCCTTCGAGGAGTGGCTCGCCATCCTCGCCGCCCTCGCGGCCTATCACGTCGCGATCTTCGGCATTCTCTACGCCTGCTGGACGCTGTTCCGCACCGGCGTGCTGGGCCCGGTGGTCCGGGAGACGGCGAAGGTCACGTCGATGGTGTTCACCATCCTCATCGGGTCGCAGCTATTGAACCTCGTGGTGATCTCCTTCGGCGGGGAGCACTACATCCAGGAGTTCCTCCGCAGCTTCGAGCGGGAGTGGGTGGTGTTTCTGATCGTGATGGTCATTCTCTTCATCCTCGGCTTCGTTTTGGATTTCCTCGAGATCATCTACATCGTCATTCCGATCGTCGGCCCGGTGATCTACGGGGGCACGATGGACCCGAAATGGGTGACGATCATGATCGCGGTGAATCTGCAGACCTCGTTCCTGACGCCGCCCTTCGGGTTCGCCCTGTTCTACCTGCGCGGAGTCGCCCCTCCGGAGGTGACGACCGGGCACATCTACCGCGGAGTGGCGCCGTTCGTGCTGATCCAGGTGGTCGGTCTGGCGCTGCTGTGGACCTTCCCCGGCGTGGTGACGATCGTTCCGAATCTCCTTCCGCACTGAACCGCATCGTCGATTCCGGCCCGGTCCGCTCAGGGGGCGCGTGGCGGTTCCCGTTCATTCCGCCGCGGTCGGGCTTTCCACCCGTACGCCTCCCGGAGCGGCCGCCCGGTCTCCGCTTCTTCCCGGTGGCCGTCCGCGCTCCGCTCGGATCCGGTGTATAGGAAACGGCCCCGGGTGCCCGGCAGCACACGAATCCGCCGCCCGATCCCCGCGAAGCCCGCGCCTCGATGTCGGGGGGAGACGTCCGTCCCTGGGAATCGATGCCGCCATTGCTTGGCGGAGGCCCCGTCGTCATTGCTTGGCGGAGGCCCCGTCGCCATTGCTTGGCGGAGGCCCCGTCGCCGTTGCTTGGCGGAGGCCCCGTCGCCGTTGCTTGGCGGAGGCCCCGTCGCCGCGACCTCCGCCCGGCGGGTCGAGGCGCCTCAACCGACGGCTATTTTCCCGGTCCCCCTCCTCCGCGTCTCCCGCCATCCCGTCCGCAGGCGGGACTGAGCGCGGATGGCTTCTGAATCCCCGAGGGGGGCGCCGCCGACGGCAAGACCCCGCCAAAGGATGGCGGCGATGACTCTCCCATTTGTTTTCGTCCACCGGACCACCTTCAGATTCGCCGCCCCCCGGCGAATCGTCATCGGCGACGCTTCGGGCCGTTCCGCATTCGGCGCCTCGCCACCTTGTGAAAATCTCGGCGCCGAGGATCGCTTTCTTCCTTCCCGAGTCCCTCCAAGTCCTCGATGGACCGGAACAGCGGGGTTCGTCGGGGTGCGAATCCGCGTTTGAATTCAGTTTCGGGATGGGGCGATCGCCCGGCGCCAACCAGGAATCAACCGGGGCCCGAGGCCCCGCGCCGTCACCGGGACGCCGGACCCGCGGGCCGTGAGGTCGGGCATCCGGGAATCCGGCGGCCGCCGCCGCAACGCGGGACGCTGGAGAGGTGATCGGTCGGTGGAAGCCGAAGCGGAGCGAATCATCCGGGAATTCAAGGCGGATTCCGGATTCGGCCATCCAGGGGGCGGCGCGACCGGGGCGTTCGCGGAGAATGGTTGGAGGGGCGATTGGTGGCCGTCGCTCCCGGTCGAGGCGCGCCGCCCTCTCCGAACCGGCGGGAAGGAAGGGCCACGCGGAGCCAAGTTCCGCCCCGCCGTTCCGGCAACCGTTCGATATCCAGGGACCGGTTCGCTGGGAATCCACCCCGCTTCCGAATTCCGGCGCCGCGGGAGTGATCGGCTTGACAGTCCGCACCGCCGCTCCCATATGGGAATTGCATCACTCGGGAAGGAGCACATCATGACGGACGACAAGCGCGACGACGGCGACGACGGCGCCGGCGGGGTCTCCCCGGCGGCGAATTCGGTGGTCGATTTCCCGGTTTGGTGGTGGGCCGTGATCGGCGGTTTGCTCGGGTTTTTCTTCTTCATCGTTATTCCGCATTGGGGCGATGATCCTTCGGACTTCCGTGAAGGAGTCGGAGCGAATTTCGTGAAGACCGAAGCCAACGGAGCTTTTCCGTCATGGGATGATTACCTGTCCAAGGATCAATTCGATTGGAAGATCGACCACAACAAGAGGTTATTCGATGGGAGGGTCGGCCACCTCAAGAATCTTTTCGATGTGCAGATCGGCGGTGTCAAGAGGAATTTCGAAGCGTCGGTCGATTTCGTCGAGGCGCGGCTTCGATCGATCCGGAAGAACCCGAAAAGGCTGGGCGACGACATCCACGAGCATTACGATGAGCGGATCGACACCATCAAGGTGGATTTCGATGAGAAAATCGGCGACGTCAAGGAGTATTTCGACGAGATGATCGACGAAATCGAGGAGAGTTTCGACGAATGGGTCGACGAGGTCCGGGATGAGGGCGATTGGGGCAGCGATCGCATCAGGGACCATTTCGACAGGAGAATCGATCGCGTCAAGGAGTATATCGATGGGAGGATCGACTACGTCAGGGTGTATGTCGAAGGGAGGATCGACAACGTCAAGTCTCGTTTCGAAGAGAGGATTGACGACGTCAGGGACGAACTTCGCTCCACCCAGAGATTTCTGGACCGGAGGGACGGCTCCGAATAATTCCCCGATGGCTTTTCATGGAATCGAGCCGTGAGGGAGGAACATGACAAACGGCTCGACATTCCGGATGATGCCTCCCGAACAATCTCGGGAAGCCTCCCTCCGGCGAATACCCCGCCGTGGAACTGATCCGGACCGTCCGCGCTCCACGCGCCCAAAACCGACTCCGGCCTGGCGGTCCGGCTCTTCACGGACGGGGTCGCCAGGATGTGGGGCGGAGCAATAGAGCGCCGGCGAATTCGATGTGAACACCGCATCGGTTGACGATGGTGGTCGGCGCACTTCAACGTTTCGCGTTGATCTTCAAGCGGCTTGCGCCAGCGATACCATCACAATGGGGAATACTTGTCCGATTAGCGTGTCGGGACGCGGTGAAACCCCTTGACCCCGCTCGGCCGGGGTGGTATCGCGACCGTGACCGCCGAAAAGGGGGCTGTCAACGGAGCGCGGCGGCTTGGAATCGGCGGCGCCGGGGGCGGGGGAACGCGAAAGCTCCGAGGAGGACCGAATCCCGGCGCTCGGGCATGCCCGCCGCCGCTTCGATCAGAAGCCACGCGATCAACGCGGCGCCCGGTCACGCGGATTCCGCCCGGGTCCAGCCGCTGAATCCGCCCGCCCGATCATTACGATGCCGTGAGGCGGGCGGACCAAGGTGGAATACGCGTCTTCGGGAGGTCCGGCGGGTCCGCCTCCG
This sequence comes from Hasllibacter sp., assembly GCA_028281405.1. GTDB lineage: Bacteria > Pseudomonadota > Alphaproteobacteria > Rhodobacterales > Rhodobacteraceae > JANQKA01. The sequence goes on from JANQKA010000558.1 coordinate 8,574, forward strand.
TTCAAGGCGGCTTGCTCCGAGCAATTCCCGCCCGATGGAGGCCGTCGCCCACGTCGAGGCGGCGCGCCCGCCCGGACCGGCGGGAGTGGATGGTTCCGCGGAGCCATCCCCGCCCGCCGAACCCGGGACCGCCCGTTGTCCAAGAGCCGCTCCGCGGCGGCCCCTCTCCCGGCTTCGGGAATTCCGCGGCGCCGCCGTTGTTGCCTTGACAATCCACACCGCGGCTTCCATATGGGATGGAACGCATCCAAGAAGGAACACATCGTGTCGAACAACGCGCGCGACGACAGCTCCGATGGGTTCTTCTCGAAGAAGAATTTTCATACCTTTGGGGTCTTGGTGGCGGTCGGCGCCTTCCTTGGTTTCGGCTCGTACGTTGTTTACGGAATTTCGCAAATTCGCGATGGCCTCGGAGAATTCCGAGTGGAGGTCAGCGATAAATTCGCCGCGGCCGGCAAAGATCTCTCAGATTTCCGCGTGGAGGTCAGCGAAAGATTCGGCGGGGTCATGGCGGAGATCGTGGGACTCAAAGCGGGCATCGATAATCTGAACCGGCGGACCGATGCCGTCTCCGGCCGCTTGGACAAAATCGAGCGGGGTCAGGAAGAACATGACGATCGGCTCGACATTCTCGAGGGCGCATCCCGCACAAACTCGGGACTCCTCTCTCCTGTCGAAGAACACGCCGAGGTTCCAATCCGGACAGTCCTGCGCGTCCGCACGCCCAACGCGCCCGAACCCGACTCCGGCCTGTCGGCCCGGCTCTTCTCGGATGAGGTCGCCCGGATGTCGGGAGGGGAAATTTCATTCGAACCGGCGCTCCAGCCGTACGCGGCGGGTGCGGCGGAGGATTCCGAACCGGGCGTGATTGAATGCGACATGGCCGGAGGCGTCCGGTTGGACGGCGGGAACCCGGTGTTCCGGGCCATCGGCGACACCCTGAACGGTCACCGCGCGCCGCACCAGAGGATGTCGTGGCTGCATCTCGACGGCGGCCTCGAACACCTGCGTGAGGCGTACGCCGAAGGCGGATTGCATCTCGTCGGCCTGTGGGGACATGAACGGACGACCCCGCGCCCGTCCGCCGTGGTCAAATCCACATCGGATTTCGCGGATCGGGGAATTGGCTCCCCGCCGGACGGGGGGAGCGAAGTATCCGGAACCCCCGCGAAGCCGCCGTCGGCGGAGGATTCCGGCGGTGCGTCCGCGGCGTCCGAATCGCGAACCGCCGTGAGCGCCGACAACGGGGTTCAGGGACCACGCCGTATCATCGCGCTGGACGAATTCCCCGGTTTCCACTCGATGTCGTCCAATCACCTCGTCTGCGACAAGGCCGCGTGGGACGCCATGCCGGAACGACA
>JANQKA010000738.1 GCA_028281405.1 Hasllibacter sp.
AGAAAGGCGGGATTTCGCGGGATGTTTGAAAAAATTCTGATCGCCAACAGGGGCGAGATCGCGTGCCGGGTCATCAAGACGGCCCGCGCGATGGGTATACGGACCGTCGCGGTCCATTCCGACGCCGACCGCAACGCCCTTCATGTCAGAATGGCCGACGAGGCGGCGCGCATCGGACCGCCGCCCGCCAACCAATCCTACATCGTCATAGACAGGGTGATGGAGGCGGTCCGCGCCACCGGCGCGCAGGCCGTCCACCCCGGCTACGGCTTCCTGTCCGAGAATCCGAAATTCGCCCAGGCGCTCGACGCGGAGGGAGTCGCCTTCATCGGCCCCCCGGTGAAGGCCATCGAGGCCATGGGAGACAAGATCACGTCGAAGAAAATCGCTTCGGAAGCCGGGGTTTCGACGGTTCCGGGCCACATGGGCTTGATCGGGGACGCGGACGAGGCGGTTGGGATATCCTCCGGAATCGGCTATCCCGTGATGATCAAGGCTTCCGCGGGCGGAGGCGGCAAGGGCATGCGGATCGCGTGGAACGACGAGGAGGCGAGGGAGGGCTTCCAGTCGTCCAAGAACGAAGCGGCGAGCTCCTTCGGCGACGACCGCATATTCATCGAGAAATTCGTGACCCAACCGCGTCACATCGAAATCCAGGTATTGGCGGATTCCCACGGCAACGCGGTTTATCTGGGCGAGCGGGAGTGTTCGATCCAGCGCCGGAACCAGAAGGTGATCGAAGAGGCGCCGTCCCCGTTCCTGGACGGGGAAACCCGCCGGGCGATGGGCGAGCAGGCGGTCGCGCTGGCGAAGGCGGTGGGATACGCCTCCGCGGGAACGGTGGAGTTCATCGTCGACGGGGAGAGGAATTTCTACTTCCTGGAGATGAACACCAGGTTGCAGGTCGAGCACCCGGTGACGGAACTCATCACCGGCTTCGACCTTGTCGAGCATATGATCCGCGTCGCCGGCGGAGAGGAGTTGTCCATCGCCCAAGCCGACGTCGATTTGCGGGGATGGGCAGTGGAGAGCCGACTCTACGCGGAGGATCCCTACCGGAATTTCCTGCCCTCGATTGGCCGCCTGACCCGCTACCGGCCGCCGGCGGAGACGGAGGGCTACCGTCCCGGTCTCCGGCCCGGCGACGTGGCGGAGGCGGTGGTGAGGAACGACACCGGCGTTTACGAGGGCGGCGAGATATCGCTGCACTACGATCCGATGATCGCCAAACTCTGCGCGTGGGGGGCGGACCGCGGGGAGGCCCTAGAGGAGATGCGCCGCGCGCTGGACGGCTTCGAAATCGAAGGCATCGGACACAATCTGCCGTTTCTGAGCGCGGTGATGGATCACCCGAAATTCATTTCGGGGGACATCACGACCGCCTTCATCTCCGAGGAGTACCCCGATGGTTTCGCCGGAGTGGATCTTCCGGAGGGCGATCTGCGACGGATCGCGGCGGCTACGGCGGCGATGAACCGCGTGGCGGAGATTCGGCGCACCCGGGTATCCGGACGCATGGACAATCACGAGCGCAAGGTGGGCGTGGAGTGGGTCGTGACGATCGGCGACCGCGAATTCCCCGTGACCGTGGACGCGGACCGGGACGGGTCCACGATCCGGTTCGACGACGGCTCCGCGCATCGGGTGACCTCCGACTGGACTCCGGGGCGGCCGTTGGCGGCGCTGGATGTCGACGGGGCGCCCCTGGTTCTCAAGGTGGGGAAATGTCCCGGCGGATTCGACATCCGCCACCGTGGCGCCGACCTGCGCGTTCACGTCAGGTCTCCCAGGCAGGCGGAACTGGCGCGGTTGATGCCGGCGAAAAGGGAAGTGGACACGTCCAGGATGCTCCTTTGCCCGATGCCGGGCCTCCTCGTGAAAATCGATGTCGAAGAGGGGCAGGAGGTGCGCGAGGGCCAGGCGCTCTGCACCGTCGAGGCGATGAAGATGGAGAACATCCTGCGCGCCGAGCGCGCCGCGAAGGTCGGAAAGATAAACGCGTCGCCGGGGGACAGTTTGGCCGTCGACGAGGTGATCTTGGAGTTTCAATAGACCGCGGCGGAATCCCCGTCGTCGATCCGGATGTCCCGCGGGAGCCTCCGCGGTGTTCACCGTTCGCTGTCGCGCCGCTCTTGGATTTCCTGACGGCGCATGGGCATTTTGTCGATGACGCGGGTGATTTCCCGCACATCCC
>JANQKA010000778.1 GCA_028281405.1 Hasllibacter sp.
GTTGCTGCCCTTCCGCGCGCGCGGGGAGCCGCCGGAAATAGCCGATTCCGGTGATGAGCGTCAGCGGCATTGCCCCTTCCGCGTGCGCGAGGGGCCGCCGCCCCCCCTCCGGCGCGGAGCATATCCATATAGGCCCCTTCCGCGTGCGCGAGGGGCCGCCGTTTCGGGCTTGAACGCCGGGACATTCCGAGTCGCCCCTTCCGCGTGCGCGAGGAGCCGCCCGACCGGGACGCGATTGCCTCCGCGTTGCGATGCATTGCCCCTTCCGCGCGCGCGGGGGGCGGCGTACCGCGAGCAGGTGATGGGGATGGGGCCCGACGCCCCTTCCGCGCGCGCGCCGCGCGCGCGGGCGGCGGCGGCGGCGCGAGGCGCGGGCGCCGTCAATCCGGCCCCTTCCGCGTCCGCGAGGGGCGCGGTCGGACGCGGCGAAGGCGGGTGTTCGGAAAATGCCCCTTCCGCGTGCCCGGGAACCCGCGGCGCTCCATAGCGCGGAAATCGAAGGATTGTCGGCCTCTTCCCCTTGCGCGGGGGCCCGCGATCCAGGTCGCCTGGCTCATAATCGCCTGGGCCGCCTCTTCCCCGTGCGCGGGAGCCCGCGCATCGGGCCGCGCTTTTCCCCGCGCCTAGCTTTCGGAACCGGAACCGGGAGCGTGGGCCGTGTAGAAATTTATCCGGGCGGGAACGCGCACCCCTTCCTCCTCCAAGTAGGCCGAAAACGCCTCCCGGATCCGCTCCACGACCCTTTCCTCCGCGGCCGCGTCGCCGCCGTGGAGGCGGATCGCGCGCGCCGCGGGGCCGATTTCCACGCAGAGCCGCGCCGCGCCATCCAACCCGCCTTCCGGGGTCAGGCGCAGGTCCGCCGCCTCGGCCGCGACGTCGACCCAACCGGCGCTTTCGAGCAGGCCGGCCGTCCGGGCGGTGTCGCGGAACCGGGTCGGGCCCGGACCGTCGGGGTCGCTCGGCGTCTCGCCGAATTCCGCCACCGCCGCCGTGTGCGGCAGGCGCAGCCAGGGATTGTCGCGCCCCGCGCCCCAACACGCCAACACCAGGCGCGCCCCGGGGCGCGCCGCGAGGCGGATGTTCGCGAACGCCGCGGCCGAGTCGGCAAAGAACATGACGCCGAACTGGCTTATGACGCGGTCGAACGCCTCCCGCCCCAGATCTTCCGCCTCGGCGTCAGCGACGCGGTAGGACGATCCGTCTCCGTCCGCCGCCATGGCCGCCGCCACGAGATTCGGGGCCAGGTCCACTCCGAGCGCGCTTCCGCCCGGAAGAGCGGCCGCCATCGCCCGGCGCGTGGACGCTCCCGTCCCGCAACCGATATCGAGCACGTCGAGTCCGGACATCGGCGACGCCCGCTCGATCAACCCCGCGGTCACCGGCGCGAACATGGCATTCAACTGTCCCGCCCGCGCCGCCCAGGCGTCGCCGGGCGCGGAGCGCCAATATTCGACCTGATCCTCCGTCATCCTCCCGCTCCCGTCTGGACGCCGCCGCGCCAATCCCTATATGTTTGGTCAACTATTTCGAGGGACACAATGACCCAGGAACAGACCGAACGGCTCGAAGGCGCCCCGTTGATCCGTCCGTCCACGACGGACCACCCCCTTTACGATAACGTGGTCGAGGCGTGTCGGAGCGTCTACGATCCCGAGATCCCGGTCAACATCTACGATCTCGGCCTGGTCTACACGGTCGAGATATCCGACGAGGGCGCGGTTTCCGTCGTCATGACGCTGACCGCTCCCGGATGTCCCGTCGCGGAGGACATGCCGGGCTGGCTCGCCGAAGCGATCGAGCCCCTGCCCGGCGTCAAGCAGGTCGATGTGGAAATCACATGGGATCCCCCATGGGGCATGGAAATGATGTCCGACGAGGCGCGGCTCGAGCTCGGTTTCATGTGACCCTCCGAGCTCCGCGGAGCGCCAAGACCCTCAGGGCTTTCGGACATTCCCCCCGCCTTCCCGGGATCCGCATGCGGAAGTCCCTTCTCCCCTTGCGCCCGCGTCGCCGCGGTCTTAGATTCCCGGCGAACCACGGGAGCGGAACGATGTTCGCCATTCCAGGAAAGCAGGCCGTCAACCTGACCCCGGCCGCGGTCCGGCAAATCTCCTCGCTGATGGAGCGCGAGGGCGCGGCGGGACTCAGGATCGGCGTCAAGAAGGGCGGCTGCGCGGGCATGGAATACACCATGGAGACCGCGGAAACCCAGGACGACCACGACGAGGTCGTCGAGCAGGACGGCGCCCGGGTGCTGATCGCCCCGATGGCCCAGATGTTTCTCTTCGGCACCGAGATCCACTACGAGACCGGCCTCATCGAGAGCGGCTTCAAGTTCCGCAACCCCAACGTCGTGGACGCCTGCGGTTGCGGCGAGTCGATCAAGTTCAAGGATGTCGAAACCCTCGACGCCGAACGCCGCGCCGCCGCCGGGTGACGGGACGGCCGGTCCTCGGGACTTGCGGTCCGGGCGCGGGCGGAACCCGTTGAAACGCTCCGGCGGATGGTTCTCCGCCATCGTTGGAGAGGCGCCCGAGGTCCGGGGGAAATAGCGGTCCGTCACCCGATCCCTTCCACCGGAAGGCAAATCTCCCCGTTGAACGTACGCGGGGGCCCGGCGGGTCTCGGAATCGGCGTCAACAAGGTCGGCGGCGGGGACTCAGGCCTTTTCCCCCAGATGCACGTAGGTCTCGTTGAAACGCTTCGACAGGTGTTCCTCAGCCATCACTGGGGCGGCGCCCTCCGGAGCCACGTTGGCGTCGTGGTTGGGGTTGAAGAATAGCGGAATGGATATCCGCTCGTCCGATCCGCCCACGACGCGGTGCGGCGTCGCGGCGACGCGCCGTCCCGACCACATCTCCAGCATCTCGCCGAAATTGATCACGAACTCGCCCGGCGGAACCGCCACTCCGATCCATGACCCGTCGAGTCCCTTCACCTCCAACCCCGGCCGGCCGTCCGTCGCGAGGAGCGTGAGGCAGCCGTAATCGGTGTGCGCGGCGATGCCGAAGTCCTTCTCCCCGGTCCAGGCGGGCCGCGGCGGATAGTAATTCCCGCGCAGGATCGCCATCGGGCGGTCGAATTTGTCGGTGAAGTAGTCGCGCCGCTCGCCGATGGCCCCCGCGATGGCGGCCAGAAGGTCGAGGGCCACGCCGCAGGCCTCGCCGAAGTAGGCGCGGACCGCCTCGGCGAACCCTTCGGGCGCGTCGGGCCAGATGTTGGGCGCGTAGGTGGGCAATTCCAGTTTGGCCACCGGATCGTCCGGGGGCGGCTCGTGCCCCACGTCGAAGAATTCCTTGTAGTCGGGGTTGGCCTCGGGGTCGACCCGCTCCGCGAGCGGCGCCCCCCACCCGCGGGTGGAACCGGTGCGCGCCATGTTCCAGCGGTCCTTCAAGTCCGGCTCCTGACGGAAGAAGGCGCGATAGGCGTCGATCAGCGCCTCCACCGACGCCGGCGCGATCGGCGTGTCGAACAGCGTCAGGAAACCGATTCCCTCCGCGGCTTCCTTCAACCGCGCGGTTTCCTCCCCGTCCCCCGCCGCGAGCTTCGCGAAACTCAATCGTGGTATCCCGGCCATCCCTCGGGCCTCCGTGTTGGACAATCCATTGGACGCGGTCTATCACCCCGCGCGGGGAGGAGGAAGCCTCCCGCGCCCGCGGCGCCCGCCGGGAAGGAGGAACCGATGCCCAGACCGCTCGTCGCCGGAAACTGGAAGATGAACGGCTTGAACCGGGATTTGACGGAGGCGCGCGCCGTCGCCGACGCCCATCCCGCGCCGAACTGCGACATTGTCATCTGTCCTCCCGCCACCCTGATCTCCCGGATGTCCGCGACGTTGGAGGGAACCTCCATCGGGGTAGGCGGACAGGACTGCCACCACGCCGGGTCGGGCGCGCACACCGGCGATGTTTCCGCCGAGATGCTGCGCGACGCGGGAGCGGACCACGTGATTCTCGGCCATTCCGAACGGCGGTCCGCCCACGGAGAAACCGACGATGACGTGCGCGGAAAGGTGGAGGCCGCGCGGGCCGCCGGCCTGACCGCCATCGTCTGCGTCGGCGAGACCGGCGCCGAACGCGAAGCGGGCCGCACGATCGAAGTGGTCGCGCGGCAACTCGCTGAATCCCTTCCCGACGGCTGCGACGGCCTCGACACGGTCGTGGCCTACGAGCCGGTATGGGCGATCGGATCCGGCGGGGCGGCGTCCGAAGCGGATATCGCGGAGGTGCACGCTGTGTTGCGCGGGGCGTTGACGGAGCGGTACGGGGCGGATGCGGAAGGCGTGCGCCTGCTCTACGGTGGTTCGGTCAAGCCGGAGAACGCCGCCGGAATATTCGCCATTGAACATGTTGACGGAGCGCTTGTCGGCGGCGCCTCCCTCTCCGCGTCCGGGTTCGGAGCCATCATCTCGGCGGCGGGTTGAGGCCGGACGGACCGCGGCCGGTCAACCGACCGCCGCGGCCGACGAACCGGGACCAGGCCGGGGCCGTCCGGAATCCGATGCCGTGAACCGCCCGGTCACCGGCGTGGAAAGTCGCGACAGCGGCAGAGCGAAAGCCGATCCGAATCGGTGACGCCGCGGTCGTCGCCGAATTCGTTCGGCCCGCGCGGGGCGCGGGCATGGAATGGCCCGGTTCGTTCACGGGAATCCGGATCCGGCGGCGGACGCCCGCGACCGCCCATGAATCGGAGCGCCGGCGACTTGGGTGTGAACATAACTCCGGTTGACGGTGGCGCTCCGCGTCACCCAACGATTCGCGTTCAATTCCGCTCGGCTTGCGCATCCGATTCAATTAAAACGGATGACACTCGAATGATGGAACGCTTTTCCACCACGCCCGCGGAGATGGGTCTCCACGATTCACGTTGAGCGCTCCGTGGCCCGCGGAACCGTTGCCACGCA
>JANQKA010000845.1 GCA_028281405.1 Hasllibacter sp.
AATTCGGGGAGGCCCAAGTCCATAATGTGCCACTTTTTTATTAAAGATCGATCTGGTATCAAACGTATTTTCCTGTTCAACAAGAAGAAACATGTCAAACTCCGTACTGGACCCATAGTCCCGTCCTGAACCATCAGCACCCCGAACAAAATCAATTTCGCGACTATAATTCGGATTCAGTATTCCAGACAACACACCGTTATCGAAAGTCAACCCCAATGCCGGGTCGTCGATTTCGGCAAAAAATAAATCCTTGTGTTGGGGATATCCGAGTTTGTTGAATCTTCCCAACCATGCTTCGTAAACCAGCTTGTCGTTGTTCAGGTCATTGAACAATGGTCTGATGTCGATCGGAGTAATCTCCCTGCCCTTCGTGAATACCACTCTGCCGTCCTGAACGACCCTTTGCTCATTTCCCCCGCCTATCCGTGGAATCAGCACTTCGGGATCCATCTCCCCCATTGGAGCCGCCGCCGTTATGGTGAACGCTTGAGTATGTTCGCCTCCCCGTCCGTCACTGGCCTCGACGACGATGTCGTGCGAGGCCGCATCCGTGATGGTTCCCGTGATCAGGCCGGTCGAGTTGTCGTATCGCAAGCCGATCGATGCCAGCGACTCGTTCCGTGTTCCCACCGAGAAGGTCAGCGTCAGATCGTCGCCGTCGGGATCGCCGAACCCTCCATCGACCGCGATTGGCGTTATCGGACCGTCCGTGCCGACGGTTCTGTCAACCAAGGGGAACAGCGCCGATTCCGGCGCCGAATTCAATATCAGGTCGAATTCATCCGTGGTGGAGGCGCCGTGTTCATCCGTCGCCGTGACGAAGAGAGTCCTCTCGGTGACTCCGGCGGGAAAGCCCGTGAAAATTCCGGATATCGTGTTGCCCGCGAATCCCAGGCCGGTTCCATCCAAACCCCGCACCGAATACGTCACGCTCGATCCGGGATCCGGATCCCCGATTCCCGCGGATACGTCAATCCCTGTAACCGCCACGCCCGGCGTGACGATGATATTTTGAAAGGGAGTCGCTGTCGAGACCCTCGGAGGCGTGTTGACCGTGACGTTGAAGGTCGGAAGCAAGCCCCACTGATCCACGTCGGTGCTTGTTCCCCTTTCCGGGTCCGTCTCGAGACCCAAATGCGCGTATTCCGCGACGCCCGGCAATCCGTCGGTCGCCCCCAGAATGATTTCAAAGGAATCGTCGGTGTGGGCCCCGCTGGCGACACCCGAGTAATTCGCGTTCAAAGTTCCGGAAATCACACCGTTTTCGAAGGACAACCCGAAATTGGCGTGATCGAGTGGCAGCCAATGTTCGCCCGCGTCCCGGGGATTGTCCGGAATCCCCAGTCTTCCCACCCAGGCTTCGTAGTTCAACGCGTCATTGCTCGGATCATTGAATAGGGGTCTTATGTCGATCGGCGTTATCTCCTGCCCTCTCGTGAACACCACCGCGCCGTCCGCGAGCACCCTTGTCTCATTCGGGTCTTCGCTGTCCGGAAGGCTCTGAAGCAACACGACGGGATTTCTATTGGCTCGATCCTCCATCGAAGCTTCCGCCGTGATTGTGAACGTCTGGCTGAATGTTCCGCCCTTTCCGTCATTGGCTTCAACGGTGATATCATGGGACGCCGCGCCCGGGATGCTTCCCGTGATCAACCCGGTCACATCGCTATACGCCAAGCCGATCGAAGAGAGCGCCGCACGCTGGGCTCCCACGGAGAATGTGTACGACAGATCGTCTCCGTCGGGGTCGTGGAACGCACCGTCGACCGGGATGGGCGT
>JANQKA010000054.1 GCA_028281405.1 Hasllibacter sp.
CCTCCCCTTCCGTCGGACGCGGTGACCTCGATCGTGAAATCGGCGGTCTCCCCGGTTTCCCCCGTGATCACGCCCTCGGGGGATATGCTCAATCCGACCGTGGACAGTTCCGCTCCGTCGGGCAACCGGCCGGAGAAGGTCAAGTCATCTCCATCGGGATCACTGGTGCTCGCAGGATCTTCAAAGAACGCATTGGTTACTGAAACACGTCGAGTTGGTTCATGGCCGGGAGAATACGCCTTGAATGAAGCCGATTGGAATATCGCCGTGGGATCCTCGTTCACGTCGACCGTCAGGGTCTCCGTCACCGAACCGCCCCTTCCGTCCGAGGCGGTGACTTCGATATCGAAATCCTCCGTCCGCGTGGTTTGGCCAGTGATCAGACCATCGTCGTCGATTTCCAACCCGGCCGCGCCCAGATTCCCGCCTCCCACCAGCACCGCCGAGAAAGTCAGCTCATCCCCGTCGGGATCCGTGAAACCTCCACTCACGTCCACGCCGGCGCCGGTGGTGCCCTCGCCAACGCGGCCATCCGACGATACTTTCACTTTCAGGGGAACTTGCACTCCCATGGGATCTTGGGAAACCACCGTGGGATTGTCGTTCACGTCGATGGTCAGGGATTCGGTCACCTCGCCGCCCCTCCCGTCCATTGCGGTGACACGTATCACGAAATCCCCCGTCCGCGCGGTCGAACCCGTGATCAGGCCACCGCGGCTGATGGCCAGCCCAGCCTCACTCAGTTGCGTTCCGTCATGCAATTCCGCCTCGAACGTCAGAACATCTCCATCGGGATCCGTGAAACTTCCGCTCACGTCCACGCCATTGCCGCCCGCGCCCACGCGGCCATCCGACAACGCTTTCACGGGATCCAAGGTGGTCGCCGTGGGATCCTCGTTGACATCGATCGTCAGGGTTTGACTCAGGGTTTCTTCCATGAGTTCCCCGTCGGCGGGAGCGGTTGCGGTGATGACAACACTCACGTCCACCGCGCTGTTGATTTCACCCGAAATCAAACCATCGGCGTCAATGCTCAGCCCCACCGATTCCAACGCCGAACCATCTTCCAGCAGAGCCGTGAATTCCAAATTCCTTCCATGGGGATCCCGGAACATTCCGCTCACGTCCACGCCATCGCCCGCTCCGTCGCCATCCGTGTCGGCGCCCAGGAATTCGCCGTTTGAAACCTTCACCAGCTGCAAATGGGCCACGGCGAAATTGGGATTGTGGATGATGTTCAAATTGACGGCGCCTTCGCCTCCCCTTCCGTCCCGGGCGGTTATCGCGACAATCACATCGTCGTCCCCCGTGAACATTCCCGAGACAACGCCATCGGCGCCAATGCTCAGTCCCACCGAGGCGAGGGTTCGTCCATCGGCCAACTCCGCCGTGAAGGTCAGGTCGTCCCCGTCGGGGTCGGTGAACGCGGCACCCGCGTCTATGCCGTTTTCCCGCCCGTCCCTGCCCAAGGCGACCACCGGAGATCCCTCGGCGTCCGCCAAAGGGCCCGCTGTGGGATTCTCGTTCACATCGAATGACAGGATTTCCGTCGCGGATCCGCCCCTTCCGTCCATCGCGGTGATCTCGACCGAGAAATCACCCGTCCGCGTGGTTTGGCCAGTGATCCGGCCCCCGCGGCCGATGGCCAATCCGGTATCGCTCAAATTCCCGCCGCCGGCCAACGCCGCCCTGAATGTCAGGTCGTCTCCATCGGGATCGGTGAAATATCCGCTCACATCCAAGCCATCCCCCATTCCGTCGCCATCCGTATCGGCGCCAACGGGGACTCCCCGCGATACTTTCACGGGAGCGCGCGGCATCGCCGCGGGCGCCACACTGGGATCTTCGTTCACATCGATCGTCAGGGTTTCGGTTGCGGATCCGCCCCTTCCATCCTCCACGGTGATCGCAATCTCGATATTGTCCGTCCCCGTGGGTGTTCCCGTGATCAGCCCTTCGGCGCTCATGCTCAACCCGACGGTCTCCAATCCCGCGCCGCCCGCCAACACCGCCGTGAATTGCAAATCATCTCCATCGGGATCGGTGAAATATCCGCTCACATCGAAACCATCCCCCAAGTTGTCTCCATTCGTATCGGCGCCCACGCGGCCCCCATCGAACGTCAAGTTCACGGGCGCGCGGGGAAATGCCGTGGGCACCGCGCCGGGAGGTTCGTTGACGCCGATCATCAGGGTCAGGGTTCCGGTCACGGAACCACCCCTTCCGTCCAACGCGGTGATTTCGATCACCACATTGTCCCGGCCCGTGATCCGTCCCGTGATCAGACCCTCGTCATTCAGGCTCAACCCGACGGTTTCCAAACCCGCGCCTCCGGCCAGCCTCGCGGTGAATTCCAGCGTGTCTCCATCGGGATCGGTGAACGCGCCACTCACGTCCACGCCGTCCCCATCGCCGTCGCCATCCGTGTCCTCGCCAACGGCGGCTCCGGGCGAGTACTCCTCCACCGGCAAGGATCCCGCCGTGGGATTTTCATTCGCGACAACGCTGAAGCCCCGCCGCAACGAGCCGCCATTGCCGTCGGACGCGGTGACCCTGATGACCATTCGATCCATGTCGGCGAACGCGTCGCCCGAAATCACTCCCGTGATCTCGCCCGTCATCCCGTCGATGCTCAAACCGAACAACGGAAACTCCGTCCCCACGGTGCCGACGATGCCGGTCGCGCTGTAACTCAGCCTGTCCCCATCCGGATCCGTGAACCCATGGCTCGTGGGAATCGTCACCGCCCTGCCGACCGTCGCCGTGACCTCCTCCAGCGCCCCCCCTTCTACGGGCGCCGCGTTCGCCGTGATATCGAGCGTCCGCGTGGCGGTTCCTCCCTTTCCATCCGTGGCGGTGATGACCAGCGTGACGTCGTTTCGGCCGGTGAACACGCCGGTCACCACTCCCGTCCGGCCGTCGATGGCGAGGCCGATCGTCGAGATGCCGCCTCCACCCCTCACCGCCGCGCTGTAACTCAGCGAATCCCCATCCGGGTCCGCGAACGCTTGTCCCGTGGAGATGTTCAACGCCTCGCCGAATGTGGCGGTCACCCCGTCCAGCGCCCCGTGATCGACGGGAGGCGTGTTCACCACGAGGTCGAGGGTCTGCGTGGCGGCCCCGTCCTTTCCGTCAGTCGCTGAGATGAGCAGCGTGACGTCGCTTTGGCCGGTGAACCGTCCCGAAATCTCTCCCGTTCCGCTGTCGATCGACAATCCGATCTCGGAAATGTCGCCGCCACCCTCGACCGTAGCACCGTAGGTCAGCGTATCGTCCGAATCCAGGTCGTCGAACACGCCGCTCGTCTCGATGGGGGAATTCAGCGGGACGCCGACGGTCACCGACCGATCCTGCAGGGTACCGACCGTCAGCGTGGGACGGTTCACGTCGATGTACAGGGACTGCGATATCTCGCGACCGGCTCCGCCCGAGGCGGTCACCAGGATTTCCTGATCCTCCGTGCCGCTGAAGATTCCGGAAATCACCCCGGTGCGGCCGTCGATCTCCAGCCCGATT
>JANQKA010000060.1 GCA_028281405.1 Hasllibacter sp.
GCGGCCTCGGCGAGGCGAGAACGCACGAACCGAAAGTAGGCGAGGTGGTCGTCAACGCGATAGCACTCGCGCTCGAACTCTTCGCCGGGCGACACCACGTGCATGAACTCGGGCATCCGGCCTTGCACTTCGCCGACGATGTCGGAGTATAGGCAGAGCTGCAGAATCGTGCCCGCCCGGGTCTCGCGCGCCAGCTTTGTGTCGATCACCTCGTAGCTCCAGTCGCCAAGACCACTGCCGGCCTCCACTCTCCTGAGGATGTCCGCGCGCCCGAACCATTGTCCGCCCTCCAGCATGGCCTGAACGATCAGGTCGGCGCCTCCGCGCATGGCTTCGACGGTCGCGTCGAAGGCGGAACCATCTCCCTCGGCGGAGACTTCGACGACACTCATCCCCTGGTCACGCAGATGATCGAGATACCGGGATTCGTGCTCGAGGCCGCGCAGCTGAAGCGCCTCCGGCATGGAATATCGAATCTCTGGAGGTGAAATGCGGCCGTGTGCGGCCTGCAGATCGAGCATCGTGAGGTGCCTGCAGCCGAGGTGATTCGACAGATCGCTGGCTGACAGCCTCGGGGTTCCCTCTTGAATTCGCATCGTTCCCTCTTTCCGCCAGACTTTGGCGCCCGGCAAGCCCACTGTAATTACACAACCCTGAAGCGAGTTGCCAAGCCCCGGATCAACCGCGACTGGGACTGCAACAAAGCCGAATGCGATGCCAAACTATTGACATCCTCCCCTGGAGTGAGGGCCTATACTTTTCTGATCAATCCAGCCGAATCCCTTCGAATCAGCGCGAAGCAGGGTGCGCCCACCCTCGCTGAACCCGAACGGATACGGGGGACCGGAACCCGAGGTAAGCGAATATCCGGTGACAGTCCAACCCGCCGGGACGGATTAACTCCACGCGGAACACCATTGGATTCCATGTCACCAAGGACACGCCCTACGCTTTACCAAGCGGTTCGGGAGCGTCGCCGGTTCACCACCGACTGGCGCGGCGTCGCGCTGTTCGTCAATCGGATCGACGGGATTGGCCGGGCCTTGGTCGATCCACGGGGCAATCGGATCCCGCCACCGGGGTTTCGAGGTATTCTCCTTCGGGCGGGACGTTCCCCGCCACGAGGTCGACCCGCGCAATGCCGCCGGTTTGACGAGGCCGACTGCATGCTCGCCAAGATGGAGGAACGACATGCGGAACACCATCGTAGTCTATGTCTCAAGTGACACGACGAACGCCTTCTTTCCAGCGGATCGGGAGCGTCGCCGGTTCGCCACCGTTCGGAGCGGAGTCGCGAGGTTCGCCGGGATTGGCCGGGCCTTGTTCGTTCACGGGTCCACCGGATCCCGCCTACGCGGGTTCGAGTTATTCTCTTCCGGGTGGGACGCGCCCCATCACGAGGTCGACCCGTGACACGAGCGTCGTTTCGCCGAGTCCGGTGGCAAGCCCGCCGGGGGCAACCGCGTTGACGCGTTCCTGCCCCCGCGGACGGGGGGGCCCTGGAGCTTCGGGCGCTGGAGCCAAAGCCAGGGAATCTCCGCGGCCTCGATGGGGCGCGCGGCATGCGCGATGTCTCGTCGGGGAGCGGATCGCCGCTGGGACGCGGGAAGAACCGCCGCGTTGGGGGAGACGCGTGGCGTGACCTCCAAACGGCTCCTGTTCCAGAAGGCTGAATCTGGATGATCGACATCCTCGTCATCGAGCAGGGCGAGGGGCGGATCCGAACATGCCGGACCGTTCGAGATCCTCGCAGCAAGCCGGGCATCTGGGAGGTCGCCGCCTTCACTCAGTCATCGAACCACAGGAACCCGAAAGCATCTCCGAATAGCGGGACGCGCCCAACCGTTCCCCGGCGGTCCGGCGAATGGAGGGGCGGGGGACACTTCGCTGGCGGACGGTGCCGGGCGGGGAGGACGGTCACATGCCCACGCCAGTCGCCGCGTCCACGACATGGCTCCCGCAGCTATGGCCGGTAAACTTTGCGACCGGGGAAGCCTTCGAAGGTCGTCATCACCGTTTTCTTGC
>JANQKA010000136.1 GCA_028281405.1 Hasllibacter sp.
CACGACCTTCTCACTGCCTTCATGGGGCCGGTCAAACGGGTCCACGCCGAGCTCGCGACTCTAGTGAATCCAATCGAAACGGAGGATTGCGCCGCGCTCACCATCCGCCACGCCTCCGGCGCGGTCTCGACCTCCTCCATCACCTTGGGCGCGGCCACCGACACGAGCCGCTTCCGGTTCGTGTTCGAAGGGCTGACGGCGGAGAGCGCCACTCTTCCGTACGCCCCTGCGGAAGGCGATTGGACATTCACCGCCCGGTCGCCCCGATCCCAATCCGATATCGACGCGGTGGTAGCCGGGGTTCCCGATTCGCCCGCGGGTTACGCCGGCCTGTTTTCGGCGGTGTCCGACACGCTCGCGGGCAGTTCCGGCGACGACGTGACTCTGCTGGACGCGCGGCGTTCCATCGAATTCGCGACCGCCGTCTACGCCTCGTCGCGCGCGGGGACGCCCATCGACCTTCCGCTGCCCGATGACCACCCGCTGGCGAACGGATGGATTCCGGGTGGCGGTGCGCCTTCGGCTGCGCCCTGAATCGCCGCCGTCCGGTCCCTCCCGCCACGAGTCGCGCGGCCGAGGAGGAACGAAGCATGTGATTCGTTCCCGCGCGATTTACAGAATCGGCTCCACGCCGGGGAAGGCGGGACGATGGTTCGCCGCGAACGTCGGAAATCCGACATTTTGGGCGGGAAACTCACTCCACGACGAATGATTCGCCCGCTGCGCAAGGGGTGCGACCACTCCACAATCGCGAGAGCGAAAAGCGAAGTGGTCACGTTGCGGGTGGAACTCACGCATGTTAGACAGGAACAATTCGGCGGAGGATATGGAAGCTCCACACAGCGGAAAGCGCACCGCCTTGTGAACATGCTCCCGAAGGGGGCGGAGAGACGGAGATGAAGGATGAAGGAAGGCGAGATCGTGATCGACATGGGACGGATGTTTTCTCCGTACCCCGCTGGCCGTGTGGAAAACGACGGCCCCCACAACGGCGCCAGGTTCCGCGATGAGTTTCTGCTTCCCGCCTTGACGTCGGCCATGGAAGGTAGGGCCGCGCGTCGTGTCGTCGTGGACTTGGATGGCTGTCGCGTATTCGGATCAACGTTTCTCGAAGAGGCCTTCGGAGGCTTGGCGCGGGTGCCGGGATTTCCTTTCGATGAAGCCGTCGATCATCTGGAGATCAGGTATTCGAAGCCATATCTGAAGCTATACCACGATGCGGTCAAGGATTATCTGACAGGTGACTATCCTCAAGAATTTTTCATGAGTCTCTGGTCTCATGGGTGAGATGATCCTGTTCACCTATTTGGGGCACTCCTTGGTTATTGGTCTGATGGATTCCGGCTTGACATGGGTATTCGGAATCCCGAAATACGAAATTCGTCGTGATCAAAATGATTAAATCCCCGAAGAAATTTATTGAATTCGGTTTGGTTCTTTGTCGGCGCGAACAAAGAAGAGAAAAGCACTGAATTGGAACAATCAATGCACTTCATTTGTCCTTCGCGCCATTTCGCGGCCACGCTTGAGCATTTCTTGGTCCGCGGAAACGAGTCATCCCGCTGTAAGGGATCCCAAGCCCGGAGAGGCCGGAAATGGGGGAATCGGGTTTCAAGGCGGAGATCTTCCGCGGGCGAAAAGTCGCCGGATTGATTACCGCCGGCAAATAGTCGCGCAAGCCGCTGAGCGACGAAAGGGAATCCACGCAATCCGAACAGCGGCGACTCCGGGTGATGTTCGATTAAGAATGTACATCAACAGGCAATGAACTCGCCCGAACGCGCATGGGCGGATCATGTGGATGGACCGTCTCCGGGGTCAACCGTACACCAAACCCGGCAGCCAAGTGATGATCTCGGGAAACACCATGCACAACGCCAATCCAAGAATCTGAAGCGTCAGGAACGGCAGCGCGGACTTGAAGATGTCCGTCATTGGAATCTCGGGCGGGGCAACACCGCGCAGATAGAAAAGCGCGTATCCGAAGGGAGGCGACAAAAAGCTCATCTGCATGTTGACGAGATAAAGCACTCCGAACCACAGAACGAGGTCGTCCCCGCTCTCCAATCCGAACGCCGCGGCCCCAAGCGCCTTGATGATCGGCACGAAGATCGGCACGCACAGGAGCAGGATGCCGACCCAGTCGAGGAACATGCCAAGGGCCACCAGCACGATTTGCATCAGGATCAGGATTCCCCAAGGCCCGAAGCCCGTGGCGGCCAGCGCCCCTTGAACGAACTGCTGTCCTCCCTCCAGAACGTAGAGGCCGACGAAGATGGTCGCGCCGAACATGATCCAGATCACCATGGCCGACGCCTTGAGCGTGGTCAGCGACGCCTCGCGGAGCGTCCGCCAATCCAACTTCCGGTGGATCGCCGCCACGATGAACGCTCCGAACGTCCCGATGCCCGCGGCCTCGACCGGGGTCGCGACGCCGGTGAAAATCACGCCGAGAACGATCACGATCAGCGCGATCGGCGCCGACATGTTTCCCATCAGCCGGATTTTCTCCGCCGTGCCCACCCTCTCTTCGACCGGAATCGGCGGCCCGAGGTCCGGATTCAACATCGAGCGCGCGACCACGTAGAGGATGTAGGTTCCCGACAGCATCAGTCCCGGGAAAACAGCGCCGATGAACAATTCGCCCACCGACTGCTCGGCCACCACGGCGTAGATGATGGCGAGGATCGACGGTGGGATCAGAATTCCCAGCGTGCCGCCAGCCATGATCGAGCCCATCGCGATCTTTGGATCGTAACCACGCTTGAGCATGGCCGGAAGCGCGATGATCCCCATCGTGACCACCGCCGCGCCGATCACGCCGACCATGGCCGCCAGCACCGTGGAGGCGAGGATCGTCGCCGCGGCGAGACCGCCGCGCACCGCTCCCAGAACCTTGTAAATGACGTCGAACATCTCGTTGATGATCCCCGCCCTCTCCAGCATCGCCGCCATGAATATGAAAAGCGGAATCGCCGAGAGTTGGTAGTTGGTCATCAGCGGAAATATCCGCGACGGAACGATGTTGAGCGCGCGCGCGTCGCCCAGCACGAAGAGGAAAACGCAGGCAAGGCCCCCGGTGACGAATGCGAGAGGCAGTCCCGCCATCAAGAGCGCCAGCAGCGAGCCGAACATGATCAGCGTCAGCCACTCGATTCCGATTTCGAGACCCATGCCTCACGCCTCCCCGCGGATCGCGCGAATATCCCGCGCCAGTTTCGAGACGCCTTGCAGCGCCAAGGTCAGCCCGCCGATCACCATGACCCACTTCATCGGCCAGAGCGGAACCTCCCACTCGTTGAAACTGATCTCGCCCCAACGGATGTTCGGGTCCGTCCATTGGGCGAAATTCCAGCTTCCGAACATCTCCAAGCCCCCGATCTCCCCCCGCGCCCAGTCGGACACCAAGCCGTTGCCGGTTGCCACCGCGTTGGCGTCCAGGGCGAATTTGTAGGATGTGAAGAGCAGCGTGAAGGCGAAGATGAAAAAGAATATCGAGGTGAACAGATCGGTCCAGCCCTTCCTCTCCCGCGACAGCGGGGCGTAGAGGATGTCGACCCGGACATGGCTTTCGGTCAGCATCGCGTAGGCTCCGGCGATCAGGTACTGCATGCCGAACATCAGGTACATCGCCTCATGCGCCCAATTGGTCGGCGAGCCGAACACGTAACGGCTGACCACCTCGAAATAATAGACGAATACCGCGATAATCGCCCAGTAGCTGACGAATTCGCCGGAGTAGAGCGACAAGCGGTCCAACCAACCCGTCCATCCCGCCGAAACATGATCGTAGTCGTCCTTGTCCCCGCTCCCGCCGGTCCCGCCCGGCGCCGGTTCGACGCCGCTTTCGCCCTCCCGTCCCGGCAACGATTCATTGGCGCGCCTGACAATGCCGGGCAACAGGAACGCGTCCAGCGCAATCGCGGCGAGAAGCACCTGGAACGCGCGAAGCGCGACGGCGTTCCAGAACGACATCGAATCCCGCGCCGACGCGGCTTGGGGACCCGCCGACGCCAAGTCCGCCTCGGCTTCGGCCACCCGACCGCGGCCGGTGACGATCCGTTCCTCCGCCCGGGACAGGTTCCGTTCCGCCCGTCGTTTGGCGAAGGAACCCTCCTCCGCCGACTCCACCGCCGCACGGAGTTCGGGCATGTCCGCCTCCGCCGCGGCGATCCGTTCCGTCTCGCGCCCCAACGTGCGTTCGGCGACCCGCACCAGATTCGAGGCGTCGGAAAAAAGCGTCCGCGCCCGTTGGCCTTCGACGTTGGCGTAAAGGATGATCAGGAACACCGGAATGAAGGCGAGGCCGAACAAATTCTTCAGGTAGAAGCGGTGCAGGCCCAACATTCCTCCGGTGACGAGGATGAAGTATCCAAGGGCCAGTGAAAAACCAGCCACCCTGGGACGCGGCCGCCGGGCCAGGATCATCGCGATCAGCGGAAAGGCGATCAGCCCGATCCAGTAAGCCCAGTGCGGCAGGGAGAAGTCGAGGCTTGGCATGCCATCCCGTTCCTGTTGCCTTGAAGTCCGGCGGCCCGGCGTCACGGAAACCGCGCCGCGGCGCGGTTTCCGTGCGCGGGAGGCGGTCTCACAAATCGAGATCCATGCCAGCGGTCAACGACGGGTCCACATAGCCCAGCGAGCCCGACTGCATGTAGTCGAGGATGGTCTTGAACACCCGGGCCGACGACTTATCGCGGTTGGCGTAATTGAACCAAACCGGGATGGCGACCTCGGTCATCAGTTCGACGTCGTCCTGGCTCAGGCGGGTGACCTCGGTGCCGTCGGCTTCGAACTTGCCCCATGCCTCCTGATCGGCGGCCTGGATCGCGGCGTGGTGCATGTCGGAGTAGACGTGCGTCTCCATCTCGACGAACTGCCGCATTTGCGGCGACAGCGAGTCCCACGCGGCCTGGCCCACGGTGATGTCCATGATGTCGACCGGCTGATAGATCGACATGAAGCCCGGCGGCCCCATCACGATGTAGTCGGTCACCTGGCTGAACCCGAGCGCGTAGTTCACCGCCGGTCCCACGTAATCCGCGACATCGATGGTGCCCTTCTCCAACGCCGGGAAGATCTCTGATCCTGGCAGGACGGTGGTCTCCGCCCCGATTTCGGTGAAGATCTCGGCGACCATGCCGCCCGGAAGGCGCATCTTGCGGCCCCGGAAATCGTCGATGGAGCGAATCGGCACCTTCGAGTGGATGATGTTGGGGCCGTGGTGGACGGGGCCGACGAAACGCATGCCCTGCGCGGCGTACAGCTCGCGCGCCATGTCGATGCCTCCGAGCCCGTAGTAGAACACGTCGTATTCGTGCGGGTTGCGCAGCCCCAGCGGAAAGGAGGAAAGGAACACCGCCGCGGGGATGATGCCCTGCGCGTAGATGGTGAACGGGTTCACCGCGTCCAGAACTCCGTTCTTCACGGCGTCGTAGAGTTGGAAGTCCCCGACGACATCGTTGGCTCCGAAGGGCTGGAAGGCCAGTTCTCCGCCGGTCTTCTCCTCGATGGTGGCGCACCAGTCCTTGAAAATCTGCAGGCCGGCGCCGCCGGGCCAGCTGGTCTGGATCTTCCATGTCGTGCCGTGGCCGGCGGCGCTCGCGATGTGCGGCGCGGCGAGGCCCGCGGCCCCCAGCGTCGCGA
>JANQKA010000166.1 GCA_028281405.1 Hasllibacter sp.
GGACCTGATCCGCCGTGGTCTCCCCCGCCCCGTGGCTGATCGCCTGGTCGAGCAGGGAAACCGCGTCCCTGACCGATCCCTCCGAAGCCCGCGTGATCAGCGCCAGCGCGTCGGAGGCGATCTTCGCGTCCTCGGCGGCGGCGACGCGCTCCAGATGGGCGATCATCGCGTCCGGCTCGATCCGTCGCAGGTCGAACCGCTGGCAACGGGACAGCACCGTGACGGGCACCTTGCGGATCTCGGTCGTCGCGAAAATGAATTTCACATGATCGGGGGGTTCCTCCAGCGTCTTGAGAAGGCCGTTGAAGGCGGCCTTCGACAGCATGTGGACCTCGTCGATGATGTAGATCTTGTAGCGGGCGGAGGCGGCGCGGTAGCGCACCGCGTCTATGATCTCGCGGATGTCGTTGATTCCGGTCCGGGACGCCGCGTCCATCTCCAGGACGTCGACGTGGCGGCCCTCGGCGATGGAGACGCAGTGGTCGCAGACGCCGCAGGGATCGGTGGTCGGCCCTCCGGTTCCGTCCGGCCCGACGCAGTTGATGCCCTTGGCCACGATCCGCGCCGTGGTGGTCTTTCCGGTTCCGCGGATGCCCGTGAGGATGAACGCCTGCGCGATCCGGTCCGCCTCGAACGCGTTCCTGAGGGTCCGGACCATCGCGTCCTGCCCGATGAGGTCGGCGAAGGTCGCCGGGCGGTATTTCCTTGCGAGAACCTGATAGGCGGCGTCGGCGTCGGACATGGTCGCTTCCGGGTCTCCTGCGTGAATTCGGGCTCCGGAGCCTCCCGACCGCCCGGACCGCCCCGCGGCCACCCTACATCCCCGCCGCCCCCCGCGCCACACCCAAGCGGGCGGCGAATCGGCGGCCCGCGGGGGCGTTTCTCAGAACGTCCGGCGGGTCTGCAGGGCTTGCGAATCGGGGCCGAGGGCCGATTTCCGCTCCGTTCGCGGCTTCGCGCGGGCCACCGCGCGGCCTGGACGCCGACACCCCGTGCCTGCGGCCAAGCCGCACCGCCCGCGGTTCCGGGACCGGAGGACGTCCATCGTCATCGCCACGACCCAAGTCGCCGAGGGCGCGGCCCGCCGGATCCCGCGATCACCCCGTCGCGCTCCGCCCCACTACGCGGGCACTCGGGACGCCGCGCCCGTCGTCATGCGATTCGTTCCGTCCGCTCCTCCGGCGGCGACGCGCGCGGCGACCCGGCGGAACGGAAGCGGCGGCCTCGAAATCCGGGGATCCGGCCCCGGGCGGGAGTTTCGACCTCGCCGGAACGTCACATCCTGGCCCCGACCGCGCCGCCGCGGGAAGGGCGGCTTTCCGCGAATCGAAGCGGGGCGCCGTCCCGATCCCCGCGCGGTTCCCGCGGGGCGTTCCCGCCGGTGAGATTCACGAACAATCCCCTTTCCCGCGGGCGCCGCGGAAGGGAGGAAGGCGAAGCAGGGCGGGATAATCCCCGTCCCCCGCGCCGCGCCGCGATCCCTTGGCGGGTGATTCGTCGTGATTTCGTGTCCCGTCCCGCGCCCGTCGTCATGCAATTCGTTCCGTCCGCGCCTTCGACGACGACGCGCGCGGCGACCAGGCGGAACGGATGCGGCGCGCGTCGAAATCCGGGGGTCCGGCCCCGATCGGAAGCTCCGACCTCACCGGAACGTCACATCCCGGCCCCGA
>JANQKA010000197.1 GCA_028281405.1 Hasllibacter sp.
ATGGAGTCCCTCCTCGACCTATAGCCCCCCGAAGCCTCCGCGGTTCCATGCGCGAGCGTATTCGAATTCCGTTGCGCCGCCGCGCCCGAGTTCGCTCCCCTCGCCTGCCGAAGCCGCCGGCGGACATTGTCCTGTACTTCGAAGCGCGCGTTCGCCGCCCGCGGCAGAGGGGGACGCTTCCGCACCTTCTCGACCCGCGCCGCCGACTTCGGTCGCTTCCCGCTCCCGAGGGGGCCGCGAATCACCTGATTCGAGCGCTTGGTCGCCGCTCGGCTCCCCGCGCCCGCGGTGGCCGCCCCCGTTCCTCGGGGTGAACCGGGGGAGCAACGTTCGTCCCCCGGCCCCGCGGGAATCACGGGCCAATCGTTCCGTCCGTCGGGAAATTGGGAGTTCGCCCCCGCGCCATTGGGGAGCGCGGTTGACCCGGCACGCCGGAAGATTGGCAATCGGGAATTCGTCCGAATATCCCGCCATTCCCGGAACCGGCTCGACGCGGACCCTCCGACGAGGTCAATTCCGCGCCTGTCCTCCGATTCGCGGGCGTCCGTTCCGACCCGGTGGATGGCCGGCATCGGGCGGACCCCACCGCCATCGCCGTCCGCCGTGGCATCCGCATTCAAAAAGAAGTAGGATGGCCGTGATTGCCGTGGAGCGGGGCCGGCCTCCGGAAAGAGGAATTTCCCCGAATCGGATTCCGGGACGAGGCATGCGCCGATGAACATGAATCAAACCATCGCAAAAGTGACCCGCCGCATCGAGGAGCGCAGCGGGGAAACCCGCCGCGGCTATCTCGACAGGATGCGTCGGCAGGCGGAGGATGGACCGCGCCGCGCCCACCTCTCCTGCGGAAATCAGGCCCACGCCTATGCCGCGATGGATGCCGACAAGAACGCGCTCGTGCAGGCCCGGGTTCCCAACATTGGAATCGTCACCGCCTACAACGACATGTTGTCGGCCCACCAGCCGTTCCAGACCTTTCCAGACAGGATCAAGGCCGCGGCGCGGGCGGCGGGAGGAACGGCGCAGGTCGCCGGCGGGGTTCCCGCCATGTGCGACGGAGTCACCCAGGGGCAGCCGGGAATGGAACTGTCGCTGTTCTCCCGCGACGTCATCGCCATGGCGGCGGCGGTGTCGCTCTCCCACAACACCTTCGACAGCGCGCTCTATCTCGGGGTCTGCGACAAGATCGTTCCCGGCCTCGTCATCGCGGCGGCGACCTTCGGACACCTTCCCGGCATCTTCGTGCCCGCCGGCCCCATGACCTCCGGCCTGCCCAACGACGAGAAGTCCAAGGTGCGTCAGCGATTCGCGGCGGGAGAGATCGGGCGCGACAAACTGATGGAGGCCGAAATGGCCTCCTACCACGGCCCCGGAACCTGCACCTTCTACGGCACCGCGAATTCCAACCAGATGTTGATGGAATTCATGGGTCTCCACCTGCCGGGGGCATCCTTCGTCAATCCCGGAACCCCGCTTCGCGACGCCCTTACCGACGCCGCCGCGGCCCGGGCGCTCGAGATCACGGCGCTCGGAAACGCCTACCGTCCGGTCGGCGAGGTGCTCGACGAAAGAGCCTTCGTGAACGGGATCGTGGGACTGATGGCCACTGGCGGGTCGACGAATCTCGTCCTGCACCTGCCCGCGATGGCCCGGGCCGCGGGAATCGCGCTCGATATCGAGGATTTCAACGACATTTCCGCCGTGACCCCGCTCATGGCGCGCGTCTACCCGAACGGCCTCGCCGACGTGAACCATTTCCACGCCGCCGGAGGGTTGGGCTACATGATCGGCGAGCTCATCGACGCGGGCCTGCTCCACCCGGACGCCCTGACCGTGTGGGGGGACGGCCCCCGCGATTACACCCGCGAGCCGAAAATCGTCGACGGCGCGCTGGCCTACGTGGATGGGGAGCGGACGACGCGCAACGACAGGATCCTGCGGCCCGCGTCCGGCCCGTTCCAACCCACTGGCGGGTTGAAGGAGCTCGGAGGCAACCTGGGGAGGGCCGTGATGAAGGTCTCCGCGGTGGCCCCGGAACACCACGTCGTAACCGCGCCGGCGCGGGTGTTCGGCGGACAGGACGAGGTCAAAAAGGCGGCGAAATCGGGTCAACTCGACCGCGACGGCGTGATCATCGTCCGATTTCAGGGGCCGAAAGCCAATGGGATGCCCGAGTTGCACGGCCTCACCCCGGTCCTCGCAAACCTCATGGACAAGGGATTCAAGGTGGCGCTCGTGACCGACGGGCGCATGTCGGGCGCGTCCGGCAAGGTGCCCGCGGCGATCCATGTCTGCCCGGAAGCCGCCGGGGGAGGTCCGCTCTCGCGTCTCGAGGACGGCGACATCGTGACGGTCGACGCGGTCGCCGGCACGCTTTCGACGGACGCCCGGTTGGACGGGCGCTCATCCGCCGAGCCGGATTTGAGCGCCAACCGTTTCGGCGTGGGGCGGGAATTGTTCGACCTGTTCCGCGCCAACGCCGGCCCCTCCGTCACCGGCGCCGGCAGCATCGTCTGAGGAAGCCAAAATGACCCCCGAAGCCGCATCCGAAGAATGCCGCGCCCTGTGCGTTATGGCTCCGATCATACCGGTTCTCGTGATCGGCGACGCTTCGAAAGCCCGCGACCTCGGGCGTTCCCTCGTGGCCGGTGGACTACCCGTCCTCGAGGTGACCCTGCGCACACCCGCGGCCCTCGACGCCATCCGCGAATTGTCTTCGGTCGAAGGCGGCGTGGTCGGGGCGGGAACTCTGCTGACAACGGACGATGTTCTGCGCGCCAAGGCCGCCGGAGCCGCGTTCGGCGTGACCCCGGGCAGCACCGACCGACTGCTCGACGCGGCGGAGGCCAACGATCTGCCGTTGCTTCCGGGAGCGGCCACCGTGTCGGAGGCGATGCGTCTGCTGGAACGGGGCTATTCCGTTCAGAAGTTTTTCCCCGCCGAATCCAACGGCGGCGTCACCGCGCTCAAATCCATCGGCGCGCCGCTGCCGCAAGTGAGTTTCTGCCCCACCGGCGGGGTTTCGCCCGCGAATATCGAAAATTACCTGGCGCTTCGAAACGTCATTTGCGCGGGAGGCAGTTGGGTCGCACCGTCGCCGATGATCGCCGGAAACGACTGGGAGGGGATCGAATCCCTCGCCAGGGAAGCGGCCACCCTTCCGCGCCAACACGCCCCCGATTCCGCCTGAACCGAAATCGCCGAAGCATGTTGCCCACGTCCTTCGGCGCATCCGCTTCCGCGCGACTCCCGATCGCAATGGCGGCTCCGATCATTCATGCGCGCACCCGGCCACGGGAACAGGCTCCGCGTTTCCGCGCGGGAGAACGGATTCAGCCGCTGGCCGATTCAGCGGTCCAGCCCAACACAAGACGGAGCGGTCACATCGCGTCGGGCGCGGCCCCGAGCGCGCCAAAAATCCCACCCGCGAGGGCCAGTCCTCCTGCTGGCGAAAGGCAAAGCGGGAAGGCGGACGCTATCCCTCGAACAGGCGACCCTGGCCGGCGTTCGGCTCCGGCGCGGCGAGTCCCAAATGTTCCCAGGCCCGCTGTCCCAACATCCTTCCGCGCGGCGTGCGCAGGATGAGGCCCTGCTGCAACAGGTAGGGCTCGATCACCTCCTCGATCGCGTCGCGGCTCTCCGACAACGCCGCCGACAGGGTTTCAATGCCCGCCGGACCGCCTTGATAGTGCTCCGCCATCAACGTCAGATAGCGGCGGTCCGCTCCGTCGAGCCCCAAGCGGTCCACGCCGAGCCGGGTCAACGCCGCGTCCGCCATCTCCCGCGTGAGGCGGCCGTCGCCTTCGACGATCGCGAAGTCGACGACGCGGCGCAGCAATCTGCCCGCTATGCGTGGCGTGCCTCGGGCCCGGCGCGCGATCTCCAGCGTGCCCGACGGTTCCGCCTCCACCCCCATCAGACGCGCGCCCCGCGCCACGATGTGGTCGAGTTCCTCCTCGTTGTAGAATTGCAGCCGGATCGGAATGCCGAATCTGTCCCTCAGTGGAGTGGTCAGCAGGCCGAGCCGCGTAGTGGCGCCAACAAGCGTGAACGGCTGCAATTCGATGCGCACCGTCCGCGCCGCCGGCCCCTCGCCGATCACCAAATCCAACTCGAAATCCTCCAAAGCCGGATAAAGCACCTCCTCCACGATCGGATTCAAACGGTGGATCTCGTCGATGAACAGAACATCGCACGCCTCCAGATTCGTCAGGATCGCCGCGAGATCGCCCGGCTTGGCCAGCACCGGGCCGGAAGTCATGCGGAATTTGACGCCCAGCTCGCGGCTCACGATATGCGCCAGCGTCGTCTTGCCGAGGCCCGGAGGGCCGTGGAACAGCACATGATCCATCGCGTCGCCGCGCTTCCTGGCGCTTTCCACGAACACCCGCAGGTTGGCGCGCGCATCGTTCTGGCCGATGAATTCCTCCAGCGCCCTTGGACGGAGCGCGCGGTCGTCCTCCGGCAGTTTTTCGGGGCGGAGCGTGGGATCGGGTTCGGCGTCCGTCATGCCGGGGCGAGCCGCTTGAGGGCGGCGCGGATCAGCGCGGCTTCATCCTCCCCGGCCTCGTCCAAGGCTTCGGCCACGGCGCGGGAGGCGTCGACCGGGGCGTAGCCCAGATTGGTCAGCGCCGACAGCGCCGCGGCCTGGGCCGCGTTCCTCGACGGCGTCTTGGCGCGTTTACCGGCGGGCTTGGCCGGCGTCTCCTCTTCCGGCGCATTGGTCACCGTTTCGGGTTCCTCGCCCGCCGCGGCCATCAACGCCGGAGCCTTGTCGCGCAATTCGTTCACGACCCTCTGCGCGATCTTCGGTCCAACCCCCGGCGCGGCCCTGATCGCCCCCCAATCCTCCAAGGCGATGGCGCGCCCCACCCCTTCGGGGCCCAACGTGCCGAGAATGGCCAGCGACGCCTTCGCCCCGATTCCCTGCACCGACAACAACAGACGGTGCCATTCCTTCTCCAAAAGCGTGGCGAACCCGAACAGCTGGAGAAGATCCTCCCGCACGAGGATGTCGGTGTGCAGCGTCACCGCCTCTCCAACCCCGGGCAACTCCATCAGCGTGCGCTCGGAGCAATGCACGACATAGCCGACGCCGCGCACGTCGATCAGCGCGTGGTCGATTCCGCGGTGCGCCAACACGCCGGAAAGCCTTCCGATCAACGGGTCAACTCCCCGACGCGCTCCGCGGTCTGGCTGTGGAAGGCGTGGCAAATCGCCACCGCCAAGGCGTCGGCCGCGTCGGCGCCGGCGAATTCGACGCCCGGCAGTTGCATTCTGACCATGTGCTGTATCTGGGCCTTCTGCGCGTGGCCCACCCCGACCACCGCTTTTTTGACCGCGTTCGGGGCGTATTCCCCGACCCGCAGCCCGGCCCGCGCGGGCACGAGCATGGCGATTCCCCTCGCCTGCCCCAGATTCAGCGACCCGGAAGCGTTCTTGTTCACGAAGGTCCGCTCGACCGCGGCCGTGTCGGGCCGGGTCCGCTCGACCACCGCCGTCAGGGCGTCGAACAGCGACAGGAGCCGGGACGCCAAATCTCCGCCGCTGGACGGACACGTCCCGTTTCCGACGTGGCGCAGACGCGATCCATCGACGTCGATCACGCCCCACCCGAGAGTTCCAAGTCCGGGATCGATTCCCAATACGCGCATGATTTGTCCCGTCCGATGGTTGCGTCGTCCATGTGATACAAAAGACGAACGACGCCGGAATTCAAGAGCCTCGGCCAAATTTATTTCAAGCGGGCGGGACACGCCACCATATCCCCGATTCCACGGCGTCGCGGACCCGGATTTCCGTCCCGGCGGAGGTATGAACGCGCCGCATACCGACTTTGCCGGAAGCGCTCTTGCCCGAGGCCATCCTCGGAAACTAGGTGGCTCCGTGGATCGACGACCGATCCATTCACACCCCTGTCCAAGGATCAGACACATGGCTGCTTTCGACACCAACCGCAACGGCGGCGCCGGCCAGAACTCCACCGGCCGGACCGTTTTCTTCTTCGACGCGCTCACCGGAACCGCCGTCCCGACGAAGGGACGGCACCCGGCCGAAGCGACCCCGTCCCGGTGACGGCTCCCGCGGCCCCCCGCGCATGACGGGGGTCCGCGGTTCCGATCCCAACGGCAAAAAGCCGGTGGGTCGGCTTCCTCCGCGGTCCCGGCCGCCGCCGCCCCGACCGGGCGGCGCGCGGTCGTCCGGTCGCGCCCTCCCATGTCCAAGGAACAGAAAAATGGCTGCTTTCGACACCAACCGCGCCGGCGGCGCTGGCAAGACCACCACCGGCCGGACCGTCTTCTTCTTCGACGCCCTCACCGGAACCGCCGTCCCGACGAATGGACGGCAACCGGCCGGAGCGACCCCGTCCCGGTGACCTCTCCCGCGGCCCCCCGCGAATATCGGGGGTCCGCGGTCGCGATCCCCACGGCCACAAGCCGTTGGACCGGCCTACTCCGCGACGCCCGGCCGGCCGCCGCCCAGACCGGGCGCGCGTGTCGGCGGGACCGCGCCCTCCGTGGCTCCCCTCCCGGCGGGAGCCACGGTTTCGCCCAAGATAACTTCCCCCGGTATTCCGCGCTTTGTCGACAACCCGCGGCATGGGTTGCCCGCGCAATCCGGGTGTGGAGGTCGTCCCGCGCCAAAGCAAGTTCCGTCCATTTGAAATAGCATCGAATTTCCGACCTTCGACCGATTCCCGGGGCCGTCGCGACGTGGACCGGGTTTCTTTCTGGACACCGAGGCCCGCCCCGAATTTCCCGGATCCGACAAGCGGCCATTCCCGGCCCGGCGGATAGCGCGGAAGAACGCCCGTCCCTCCGCGCGCGCGGGACGCCTAGCGTCATTCGCGAGTTTCACCTGGTCCGCATCCCCGTCCCTCCGCGCGCGCGGGACG
>JANQKA010000207.1 GCA_028281405.1 Hasllibacter sp.
GGAGACCTCCCGGCCGCCGATCCATACGCCGGAAATCGCGCGGTCGTCGCCCATCATGATCGTTGGAAACACCTCGTCCCAGAACGTGTCCGCTTCGGCCGCGCGCTGCGCTATGGCCGGAGTCGAGGCGAGGTCCACGGCAATCAGATCCGCCGCCGCCCCGGCGCGCAGCGCCCCGACCTCGCCCAGGGCCATCAGCGCGTCCGCGGACCCCTCGGTCGCCAGCCACCACAACTCGGAAGGGTGTGGCGCCCGGCCCGACAATTGGCCGATCTCGTAAGCCGCGGCCATCGTCCTGAGCATGGAGAACGACGACCCGCCGCCGATGTCCGTGGCCAACCCGACGCGCATGCCTCCGGCCCTGGCGCGCGCCAAATCGAACAGACCGGACCCGATGAAGGTGTTCGACGTGGGGCAATGCGCCAGCGCGGCTCCCGCCTCGCGGATCCGTTCCCTCTCCCGCGGCTCGAGGTGGATCGCGTGGCCGAACACCGCGCCCTCGCGCAGAAGCCCCTGCGCCTCGTAGGTGTCGAGGTAGTCCCGGGCTCCGGGATGCAATTCCAACGCCCAGGCCACCTCCTCGGCCTGCTCGCTCAGGTGGGTCTGCATGAGGCAATCGGGATGTTCGCTCCAAAGAGCCGCGAGCGCCTCCAATTGCTCCGGAGTCGACGTCGGGGAAAATCTCGGAGTGACGACGTAGCGGCAGCGCGCCCTGCCGTGCCACCGCTCCAGAAGCGCCTTCGAATCGCGGTAGGCGCTGTCGGCGGTGTCGCGCAGATCCTCCGGGGCGTTCCGGTCCATGCAGGTCTTGCCGCCCCAGACCGCCATTCCCCGCGCCTCGGCGGCGGAGAAGAACGCGTCCGCGCTTTCGGGATGCACCGTGCAGAAACTCGCCATCGACGTGGTGCCGTGGGACAGCGCGAGGTCCAGATAACGGTCGGCGATCATCCGCGCGCGGGCCGGGTCGCCGAACTTCGCCTCCTCGGGGAAGGTGTGGTGGTTCAGCCAATCGATCAACCGCTTGCCCCAACTCGCGATCACCGCCGTTTGGGGATAGTGGACGTGCGCGTCGACGAAACCCGCCGAGATCAGCGCGTCCCCGCGGTCGTCGACGGCCGCCTCCGGATGGTCCGCCCGCATGTCTCCGGCGTCGCCGACGGCGGCCACCCGTCCGTTTTCCACGAGCACCGCCCCGCGCGGATTCACGCGGGCCGCCGATGGACCTTCGGCGAACGGGTCGCCGTCGAACGCCAGCGTCCGACCCGTGATCAACATCGCGCTCATCCACCGTCCTTCCCTCCCGGGACGGGCGCGATTCCTAGCGGAACCGGCGCCCGCGGTCCACGGCGGAGCCCGGCGGACCTCCGGCCCTTGAAGGGCGGGGGCGCGGCTGTATGACTCCCGCGGACGGGCGTCGGGAGCGCGGCATGGGCGAGAAAGATCGAATCCTGTCCGAAGAGGACGCCTACGCGCTCGACCGCGGGACCGTCGCGGCGATTTTGGACGCGGTCGCCGCCGGGGACGCCGGTGAGATCGAGCGGCTGACGGAACCGCTGCATCCCGCCGACATCGCCGACCTGCTGGAACAGATCCACGGCGACGACCGGAAAGCGCTCCTGCGACTTTGGAGGAGCGGAGTCGACGGGGAAATCCTGACCGAGATTTCGGAGGGGGTGCGCGGGGAGGTCATCGAGCACCTCGAACCGGACGTTCTCGCCGACGCCGTGCGCGATCTCGATTCCGACGACGTGGTCGATCTCGTCGAGGATCTTCGGCCGGAGCAGCGGGACGCGATCCTCGGGGCCCTCGACGAGGGCGGACGCATGGTTGTGCGCCAATCGCTCTCCTATCCGGAGGATTCCGCGGGACGCCTGATGCAGCGCGAGGTCGTCCGCGCCCCGGTCCACTGGACGGTGGGCGACGTCATCGACCGGCTCCGCGCCGAGACCGATCTTCCCGAGCAATTCTACCATGTCGTCCTCGTCGACCCGCGCATGCGCCCGCAGGGGTACGTCGCCCTGGGAAGAATCATGTCGGCGCCCCGCCGGACCAAATTGACCGATATCACCGAGGACAGCTTCCGCGCGATTCCCGTCGACCAGCCCCGGGAGGACGTGGCCTACGCCTTCAACCAATACCACCTGATCACCGCTCCGGTCGTCGACGGGAGCGGACGGCTCGTC
Source organism: Hasllibacter sp. (assembly GCA_028281405.1). GTDB lineage: Bacteria > Pseudomonadota > Alphaproteobacteria > Rhodobacterales > Rhodobacteraceae > JANQKA01. Next base: position 2,184 of record JANQKA010000207.1, read on the forward strand.
GGCGTCGTCACCATCGAAGACGCGATGAATGTGCTCGACGAGGAGAACGAAAAGGATCTCCTCCGCCTCGCCGGGCTGGGCGGCGAAAGCGTGTCCGACCGGACGTGGAGGATCGCGAGGCGGAGATTCCCCTGGCTGTTGGTGAATCTGGCCACGGCCGTCCTCGCCTCCCTGGTGATATTTCAATTCGAAGAGGCGATTTCGCGCTTCGTCGCGCTTGCGGTCCTCATGCCGATCGTCGCCTCGATGGGGGGGAACGCGGGCACCCAATCCCTGACCGTGGCGGTCCGGGCCTTGGCGACGCGCGACCTCACAGCGGCCAATCTCCTCCGCGTGGTGAGGAGGGAGGCGCTCGCGGGACTTCTCAACGGCCTCGCCTTCGCGGCGATCATGGGAATCGTCGGGCTGGTCTGGTTCGGCGTCCCGATGCTGGGCGTGGTGATCGCGGCGGCGATGGTCGTCAACCTGTTGGTGGCCGCGCTCGCGGGAATTCTCATTCCCGTCGCGCTGGAGCGCGCGGGCGTCGACCCGGCCCTCGCCTCCGGCGCCTTCGTGACCACCGTGACGGACGTGGTCGGATTTTTCGCCTTCCTCGGCCTCGCAGTGGCCGTTTTGCCATGACGGGCGGAGACTTTTCCGGCGCCGGAGGTCCCCGCCGGCGCGCCGGCTTTCCGGCCCCGTCCAATCCGCGCCCGGACGCCGGTTTCGGGGACCGCGGCGGGGACGGTCGCCGACCCGGCGGCCCCCACCCGCGGTTAAACTCCGTTTTTTCCGCGGGGCGCCCGCCGCGCCCCGTTCTCCGGCCCTCCCCCGGACCCCGCCGGGAATACCGGGGCGGCTCCGCGTCCCTTCGCGGCGGCGTGGTCCCGCCGCCGGGGCGGGCGGGGATTTTCCCGGATCGGGACGCGCCCCCGGACGCGTCGGCGTTTCCGGAGGATTCCCGGCTTGGCGGACGGTGGAGACCGCGGGGAGGCGCGGTTTTCGCGTCCGGCCGGAATTGCCTCCGGGCCGCCGCGTTCGGACCCGCGCGGCCGGGCCGTCGGTGAACCGTCCGGGAAGGGGAGCGGAATGACGCCCGCGGATCTGAAGGCCGCGGCCCGGAAGGACGCTCTCGCCCGCCGGAAGGAGGCTCACTCAGCGGGGTTGGGCGCCGCCGCCCGCGCCGCGCTCGCCGGCGCCCTCGGCCCCGGACGGGGGAGGACGCTGGCGGGCTACATGCCGATCCGCTCGGAGCTCGACCCGCTTCCGGTGATGTCGGAATGGAATGGGCCGGTCGGAGTGCCGGTGATCCGCGGCCCGGGACTGCCGCTGGATTTCCGGGCCTGGACGCCGGGTTGCGCGATGGTCGACGGCCCGTTCGGGGCGGCGGTCCCGGCGGAGGGCGCCTGGCTCGTCCCCGA
>JANQKA010000210.1 GCA_028281405.1 Hasllibacter sp.
GTCTCGCGTTTAGCATCCCGATTGGAGTCGCGGCGCTGGTCTGCGCGATGCTCATCGCGTCATTCCGGGACACCAGCTTCACTTCCAACGACCCCCACCTGACATGCCCCCTAATTTACTCGCATTCATAACCGGACGATGTTTTCTCTTTGGCCTCAGCCCGGGCCGCGGAGCCGCCGTTGGCGATCTCGCCCTCCAACCCCGCGAAGCCGTAGTGGCGGATCGAACCGGGCCCGGAGTGCCGCTCCGTCATTGGGCACGAGGTCCATCCAGTCGGGTCTCGGAGAGCGGATGCGGCGGGCCACGCCGTTTGACCGTGTGGGTGGGCTGTCCGACCAGAAGAGCCGTCACGGTGGGCTGCTTACCGTGGGGGAGGCCATGCCCTGTTCGGACCGCGTCCGATTCCCCTTGGCTTGGTCGCCGTGTCCCGGAGATGGCGGTTGGCGCGCTTCGAACTCGACGCGGGCGGGGCGGCGGGGGACGACGCAGGGCGCGCCCGCTGGACGGGAATGGCTTGGCGCAGCTACGGCAAAGGTGCCGCGCCTCGGACCCGGCGGGCAGCCGTAATGACGTGGTTGGAAAGCCCAAGGAATCAGCGTTCCGCGGGCGGGCGGTGGCGTGGTTTATTTTCCGGGTGGCATCTGAAGTGCTCCAAAGCCGCATATTTGGAAAATAAACTTGGAAAATATAGGAGAAAAATAGCGAAATTTCAGCACGTTATCCATTTTCGCCGAAGGCGCTCTGTGTCGCCGCGAAAGAAAATCGAAAAAAAATTCCGGGTGGCTCCCTGGCCCGCGCCCCCCGCGGCGGATGCTGACCTGCGGGCGGCACTCGCTTCCCGTCCCGATGAACCGAGGCGGAGGATCGAGGGTCCGGAGTCACCCTCCGTCTTGGAACGGCATGCCATGCCGACGGGTTCCGGAGAGCGGTGGCGGCGGGGCCGCTTCGTCGGGTCGTGCCCCTCCAGCCCCCGAAGCCGATGTGGCGGATCGAACCGGGCTTGGAGTGTCGCTCCGTCTTGGGGCGGGAGGGCCATCCGGTCGGGTCTCGGAGAGCGGAGGGGCGGAACCGCGACGACGCTCCAACCGATGGGGCGAGCGGTCATGGTGGGCCGGATATTCGGTGGAATGTCTTTGACCGGGGCGTTTCGCCTCCCGTGGGCATTGACGCCGGTGGACCGGCGGTGGCCGAAGCCACGATTCGGAGCCGGAAAGGAGCGGAGCGGACCGTGGGCAAAGGATCCGGACCGCGACATTCCAAACTACGGGAGGGCGATGAATGCATGATTTCACCCTTCCGCGGAGTTGACGCGGAATATTCCCGAGGCTATGGAGCGTCGCGGCAAAAGGTAAACCATCATGGCCACCCACGGATTCAATCTCCACGATACCCGCGTCATCAACCAATCCTTCGCGTCCGATTGGTCCGCCCAAGTAGTTCCCGAAGCGACGATCGATCACCTTGATGAATCGGCATTGAGCGCGGCGCGGGAAGGATTCCTGGCGAAGAGATCGAACAGAATTGAACGCGGAGATCTGGAGAGTTGGAACGATGCCTTGTTTCTGAAGCGAGCGAAAATCATCCGGAGCGATGGAATAACGCGCGCGGCATTGTTGTTGCTGGGGAAAATTGATTCTTCGAGGCTGTTGAGTCCCCATCCCGCGCAAATAACCTGGGAATTGAAGTCGGCGGATCGGGCCTACGGGCACTTTTATCCGCCGTTCATTTTGGCGACAACAGAAATTTATTCGAGAATCAGGAATGTGCAGATCCGGATGATGCCGGATAGGGGACTGATACCCCACGAATTCCCTAAATACGATCGGAAAGTGATTTTCGAGGCGTTGCACAATTGCATCGCGCACCAGGACTATTCCGAACGGGCGAGAATTTTGGTGACGGAGCACGATGACCGGCTGGTGTTCGAGAATTCGGGAACCTTTTATGAAAAGAAACCGGAAGACTATTTCACGGGGGACTTGGTTCCGCTGCGTTACCGAAATCAATTTCTGATTCAGGCGATGGCGGAATTGAACATGGTGGACATGATGGGTCGCGGAATAAATGACGTTTTCGTCCGCCAGCGCGAAAGATTTTTTCCACTTCCCGATTATGAGTTGGCGGAAAACCCGGACATCGTCCGCTTGACCATACACGGGAAGATCATTGATGAAACATACAGCCGCGTTCTAATGCGCGAAAGGGGATTGTCATCGTCCGAAGTTTTGGCGCTGGACCGGATTCAAAAGGGTCTGTCGGTCGACAAGGAAATGATTGGAATTCTGCGGAGCAAAAAGCTCATCGAGGGGCGCGCGACCCAGATCCGGGTTTCCGGGAAAGCCACCTCGGCCACGGGCGAAAAATTGGAGCGCATCCATGCCCGCGCGCGAAGCGACGAGAGTTGCGTGGTCTTGATCCTGGATTATCTCAAAAGGCACGATGAGGTGAGCCGCGCCCGAATTGACGAGCTTTTGTTCCCCGAGATAGACGATACTTTGTCATTTGAACAAAAGAAGCGGAGAATTAGTGGAATACTGACGAAGATCAGGGAAGGCGGGGTAATCGTCAACACCGGATCGAAAAAGGCGTCGTTGTGGAGACTCGTGAATCGTTGAATAAACACGTGCCTGAGCGGATTCCGCCGCCGTCAACCACGGGGCGGCATGGAAATTCCGCGCGCGGATCGAGGCGATGTCCCCATGCCATCCAAGCACGACGTGATGTGAGACGAAATCCATTGGCGTGGATCTCCGCGGATTTCGTGGTGATGGCCGCTCCAGCGATGACGATGACCGCGCGAAGAAAATCCGCGGGTTCGGGTGGTTTGCCGTCGAATCCTTCGCCGTGATGGTTGGAGCGCCACGGGGTTGGCGGAGATCTTGGATGCCGTCC
>JANQKA010000247.1 GCA_028281405.1 Hasllibacter sp.
CGCTCCGTTCACGTTCGCCCACCACGGAGGCGACGAAGCGACCGCCGCCCTTTTGGAGGAATCTACGCCGATTGTCGAGGCCTTCTCACTCGGACGCGGCGCCAAGGACGCTTCTCCATCCGCATGACCGCCGACGCCTTCGACCGCGCGCGGGAAGACGTCATGCGCATGGCGGATGTCCCGCATGAATTCGCGTGGCCGGGCGGCGCGTCCGCCGCGGGCCCCGGCGGAGGAACCTTCCCGGGCACGCGGGTTCCGGCGACCGATTTCGGAAACGGATTCGGCTTTTGGATGGCGCCTTCCCGGGCGCGTGCTTCCGGACCAGGAACACGGGGGGCTTGGTCTCCGCGGCCGGCGCCTACCCGGGCGCGCGGGTTCCGATGGCTCGGTTCGCAAGGAATGGATACCTCCGGGGTGGTCGAACCTGCTTCCGGGACTCCGCCGCGACCGCCACGGAGGAAATTCATCCCAAGCCGAATTCCGGTCAAAACCTTCACGCGCGCCGCTTCCCTTTCCCCGCTCCGGGGCCGATGGTTGGGCATCGGCGTTTGCGACCCACGGCGAAAGCGCGGACTTCACCGAAGCGGACACTTGCCCACCCGCCATGCGGCCCACCCGGAAACGCCGCCACACACACCCGTGGACTTGCGGAACCATGTGCGGCGCGTCATACTGGTGCAATCGCGGTTGCCGCGGGTGACCCGGGACGACCCGCCGTCGGGGTGGCTTGACAATCCACGCCTTCGCCTCGATCATGGGGCGGATCGAATCGAAAGGAGGAACGGACATGACGAAAAGCAAGGCCAGAAAAGCCGCCGCGAGTATCCTGACGTGGCAAAATATGATCGTCACGGTTATCGCCGGGTTGCTGGCGGGCTTGTACCTTCAGGAGCGGGGTGAGTCGGGCGACACCGCGCGGCTGGATGCGCAATTTGAAGCCACCAAGGCGTTGGTCGCCGCCAACGCCGAGATGATTCGGGACAACACCAAGATGATTCGGGACAACGCCGAGATGATTCGAACCCTCGGCGTCAAGGTCGACGCCACCACCGAGGCGGTGATAGCCAACACCGAGGCGGTGGATGCCCTCGGAGTCAGGGTCGACGCCAACACCGAGGAGGTGGAAGCCCTCGGCGTCAGGGTCGACGCCAACACCGAGGCGGTGAAAGCCCTCGGCGTCAGGGTCGACGCCAACACCGAGGAGGTGGAAGCCCTCGGCGTCAGGGTCGACGCCAACACCGAGGCGGTCGACGCCCTCGGCGTCAGGGTCGACGCCAACACCGAGGCGGTGGAAGCCCTCGGCGTCAAGGTCGACGAGGATCTCGAAGAACTGGCCGAAGGGACTGAAAGGCGACTTGATTCGGTCGAACGGCGGGGATTGAATTTGGAAGACGCCTTGCGCGATGTCGTGAAAACTTCGTCACGGAACGAGGCGAGGATCGAAGCGCTGAATTCCGAAGAGTGACGCGACGTCAAGTGCGCCCCCGCCGTGGACGGAGCGCGGGCGACCGCCACTGGCCAATTCCCGATCTTCTCCGGCTCGCGGGGCGGGTGCGACGCGGGGGTCCGCCCCGCGATCCCGTTCCCCGCGGGCGCGCCCGCCGGAGGCGGCTCCGCGGCCCGGGCCGAGGCCAAAGAGAGAACATTGTCCGGTTGCGTATGCGCGTAAATTAGGGGGCATGTCCGCTTCTCCCCGTGATCGTTCAAATCCAGCCGGATCGACTCCCTTCCCCGCGGGGCGGGCGCATTGATTCGCCGTCGATGCGGGCGCCCCCCCACACCCGGACATCCTTGTGGAAACGCCTGAGCGGTCGCTGAGCGGACGAATCGAAATTGGAGACTCCGGGCGGCCCCGCCGATCCGATGCGGGCTCCGCGATAATTCCGAATTCCGGGTGACGTATTCCGGCGAAACGCCCCTCTCGCCGAAGGTTCCCTCCCGCGGTCGCCGCCGAATACCGCCGGGTGGCGGCGGCGCTCACCGGCACGGCATCCGCCGGCGGCGCCGCGCAACCTCCAGCGAACCCTTCCGACTCCCGCGGAGGCTTCCCATTGTCGTCGAAACCCGGCGCGCGATGGGTTCGGCGGCGGAGTCTCCGAACGGGGGACAACGTCGGCGCGCCTTTTCCGCCCGCCCGCCACGCATCCCGGGCATCCAATGGATCGACAACGGTATCCCAATCCGCGGCTCCATGCGGAGCCGGCATGCAAGCGGTTACATCCGAAACCCGGTCGACGAGGGGAATTCGGAACCGCGCATGGCTCCGCATGGCTCCGCATGGTTCACGCCGACGCGGTTCCGGCGGAAATCCCACGTCGGCCGCGCCCGGTCCCAACACGGCCTCCGCGTCAAATCCGGGAACCTGGTGAATACCCACAGGCGAACGCCTTCGCGTCCCACGGTCTCCGTCCGGAGGAGCGGCGAAGCCGCGGGCGGCGGCGACGCCCCCGACGGAAACAGCGTCGAGGCATCCCCGATACGTGACCCACCTCGCGAA
>JANQKA010000304.1 GCA_028281405.1 Hasllibacter sp.
GCTTCGCTGGTGCGGGCGGGATCGACCGGTTGGAATTCGCCGAAGCCAGTCGCCGCGAGCCGCTCCGGCGGAATGCCGAGATCTTCCGACAGCAGCAGAACGACCGACAACGCGCGTTGCTGGCTCAACACCCAGTTGGCCGCGGCGGCGCCGACGTCGTCCGTGTGACCATCCACGCGGATGATCCAATCGATCTCGGCGGGGATGTCGTCGATCACGGCGCGCAGCAGATCGGCGACCTTGGCGATTTCGCTCCGGCCTTCAACCGACAATTCCGCCGAGCCGAATCCGAACAGCACCTCGGACGAGAACACGAATCGGTCGCCAACGATCCGGACGCCCTCGACGCCGTCGAGAACATCGCGGAGGCGCCCGAAGAATTCGGATCGGAACCTCTCCAGTTGCTTCGCCTCCTCCTCCAACTGCCTGCGCAGGGCCTCCTCGGCTTCGGCCCGGCGTTTCTGCTCGGTGGCGGTGCGGGCGAGCGCCTGGTTCAATTGGGTTCCCAGCGACTGGATCTGAATTTGGGCGGCCGCGTCCTCCTCCGCGGCGATATCCAGCAGGGCCTTCAAATTCGCGACCTCGTCGCGCAGCGCCTGGGTGACCAACGCCAGGGCTTCGAGTTTGCGCTCGGCTTCGAGCGTGCGCTCGTCGGCGTTCGCCAATTCCGCCTTCGCCTGGGCGAGAAGCGCCGCCTGCCGCTCCCGCTCCGACAAGGCCGCCGCCTCGGAGCGGGACGCCGCGGCGAGCGCGTCGGCGAGCCGTTCCTCCAAGGTCGCGCCACCGCTCTCCAAGGTTCTGCGCAGGGCGGCGTTTTCGGCCTCGAGTTCGGCGAGGCGGCTTTCCCTTTCGCCCCTGAATTCTCGGAGCGCGGTTTCCGCGTCGGCCCGCGCCGCCAGAGCCGCGGCGAGCTGTTTGTCCAGGCCATCCGACGCCGCCCGCGCCGCGGCCAGCAGCGTGAGCGTTTCCTCCGCCTCCCGGCGGGCCTGCTCCAGGGACAGCCGGGTGGCGGTCAACTCCTCGTTTGCGTCGGCCAACCGTTCGCGCAATCGACGCGCCGCCTCGGCTTCCGCGATGCGGGCTCTTTCCTCCTCGGAGAGCGCGGCGCCGAGTATCCCGATGCGGTTCCGCAGGGCGGCGGCGGCCGCCTCCTCGGCAAGGCGCGCGCGTTCCGCCTCGTCGAGTTCCTCCCGCGCCGCCTCGAGTTCGACCCGCGCCGCCTCCGCCTCTCCGGCGCGTTCGTCGAGTTGGGCGAGGATGGCCGTCAGCCGCACCTCGGTTCCCTCCGCTTCGGCGCGCATTTGGGCGACCATTTCGTTCAACGCCTCTTCGCGGGCGAGGGCCAGGCGGGCTTCCGCCTCCCGAGCGTCGATGTTTTCGCGCGCCCGGTCGAGGGCGAGGGACATCGCGGCGAGATCGTCCTGGGCCTTTGACAATTCCGAGCGCAGGCGCTCGGCCGCGGCCGCCTCCACCAGCCGCGCCTCCTCCTCGGACGTGAGCGTCCGGGCCGTCTCGGCGTTCCGCACCCTGAGATCCGCGATGAGGAGTTCCAACGCCTCGCGCCGCGCCGCGGCCAGCCGCGCCTCCTCTTCTTTGGCGTCCACCTCTTCGCGCGCCCGCGCCAAGGCGAGGTTCAGCGCCTCTTTTTCCCCGATAAGCCGGGCGTTCGCGGCCTGGATCTCCTCGACGCGGGCGAACAGTCCCTCCCGGGCCCCCTCGAGCTGACCTATCCGGGCGGCCTGTTCCTCGTTCTCCCCGGTCAGCGAGGTTATCCGGTCGGTTTGGTCCCGGTTTTCAACCAGCAGGGCGGCGATCCTGTCCTCTGCGGATTGGGCTTCGGACAGAAGCGCGGCGACCCTGGCTTCGAAATCCGCGATCGCGGCGTCGTTCTGGCGGTTCCGTTCGGTCAGAAGCGCGATCGTTTCCTCCCGCGCCGCCGCCAGGGAGCGGCTGTCTTCCAATTCGTCGCTCAACGTCACGATCCGCTCCTCCAGATCGAACGACCTGCGCCGCTCGAGTCCCAGCGCGTCCGCCAGTCCCGTGATCTGCAGGGTGAGCTGCTCGAGCTCCGTGTCCTGGGTGGAGATTGTCTCGCGGAGCATGAACTGAACGATCATGAAGATCGTCAACACGAACATCAAAACCAGCAGAAGCGCGGTCATGGCGTCCACGAAGCCGGGCCAGATGGAACCGGAAACCCGCTGCGTCGAGCGTCGGGTGAGGGGCATCTCCTACTCTTCCTCTCCGGAATCCCGCTTGAGAAGCTGGATCAACGCGCGCATGTCGTCGCGAAGCGCCTGCGTGCTCTCCTGCCTCCCCGCGGTGAGTTCCTCGAGGATGCGCAGGAGCTGGACATCTATCGACCGCAGCCGCATCCGGCTTTCGGCGTCGGGTTGTTCGTCGGAGCTCCGGGCCTCCAGCGCGGCGATCAGGCGTTCCTGCCCCTCGGCGATCCTTTCCAGAATCGCCTTGTCCGCGCCTTCGTCGAGTTTGTCGGTCATCCTCTCGATCGAGTGGGCCAGCGACGTCAGGCGGGCGTCGATCACGCCCCGGTTCTGGTCCGACTGCTCGAACAGCCGCTGCAGTTCCTGCATCTGCTCGATCATCTGATCGAGCACCGCGGCGGCGGCGTTGTCGAAGGCGGAACCGTCCCCGTCGCCCGATCCGACCCCGAGGCGGGTGATGGTGGAAAGCCAATCCTCCAACTCGCGGTAGAAGCGGTTCTGGCCGTGGCTCGCGAACAGCTCCAGAAGCCCGACGATCAGCGATCCGGCCAATCCCAGAAGCGACGACGCGAAGGCGGTGCCCATTCCGGCCAACTGTTCCTCGAGGCCTCCCATCAGGCGACCGAATATGTCCACCGCGGCCTCGCCCTCCCGCGGCTCGAGGTTGCGGATCGTGTCGACCACCGCCGGCACAGTCGTGGCGAGGCCGAAAAACGTCCCCAGAAGTCCGAGGAATATCAGCAGGTTGACGATGTAGCGCGTGATGTCCCGCGCCTCGTCGACGCGGGTCGCCACGGAATCGAGCATCGACCGCGCCGAGGTGGCCGAGAGGTTCGACCGGGCGGACCGGGAACGCAGGAGCGCGGCGAGGGCCGCCAGCAGGCGGGGAGCGTTCTGCCCCTGGCCGGTGGACGTGAACCCTTCGATCCAGTTCACCGACACGACAAGTTGGATCACCTGCCAGAAACAGGTCAGCACCCCGAACACGAACACGGCGATGATCACGGAGTTCAGCGGGATGTTCGCCTCGATCACCGGAAGGATGCGCGGCAGCGCGAGCACGCCGCCGGCGACCGTCAGCAGGATGACCACGACCATCAGCAGGATCTGCCGCACCGGTTGCGAAAACTGCGGGGCGCTCTCGGAGACGTTCAGGTCGAATCGACCGGAGTGTTCATCGTGACTCATGGGAATACCCGCTCCATCGCCGCCCAGGACGGGCGGGCGGTCCGACCATACACCGCCGCCGGGGAGGAATCAGCCATAATTGATCTTCGCGACGCGGGAATGGAGCCAGTCCAGCGTCTCGTCGCGCAATCCGAGATCTCCGAGCATGCCGACCGTGTTCGAAAGGTAGTCCGCGTTTGGGCCCCGCCCGCCGCGGGAGCGGGCGATTATCTCCGCCTGTTCGCGCAGCGGCAACCCGCCGCAGTACTGAGCGTGGCTCCGGTCGACCACGTACGCCAACGCCTCGATTTCGCGCCCGTCGCCGAGCGTCAGGGGAAGCACCCGTTCAAGATAGGCCGAGGACACCAGTTCGCGCTCGCGCAGGATCCGGAGCGCCTCGTGGCGTCCCTCGTCGGCCATGCGCAACGCGACGCCTCGGCAAACCGCGCCGGGAGCGGAGTCCAGCGCGAGGACGAGGCCCGGCGCCTCAGGCGTGCCGCGGTGGTGGATCGAGCGCATGCAGAAGGAGCGGCTGAAGCCCTCGACGGTCGCCAAGGCCCGTTCCGCCACGGCGAACCCGGGATTCCAGAGGAGCGATCCGTAAGCGAATACCCAAGGCGGCGTGGTCATGGTCTGGTCCTTTACCCGCGGCCTACCTAAACTCTTTCCCGTCCAAGGGAAAGACCCGGCCATGCGGCTTCTCGCCATCGCCATCGCCGTTCTCGCCGCGCTCTGGAGCGGTTACTGGGTGTTCGGCGCGGAGGCGGTCGAGCGCGGCGCCCTGGCTTGGCTGGAGCGCCTCCGTTCGGAGGGCTGGGAGGCCGGGGCGGAGGTGTCGGTCGCCGGGTTTCCAAACCGATTCGACCTGACGCTGGAGGACATCTCTCTCGTGGATCCGGATTCGGGCCTCGCGTGGGAGGCCCCCCGCTTCCAGGTTCTCGCGCTCAGCTACCGCCGGAACCACGCCATCCTCGTCTGGCCGGGGGAGCAGGTGGTGCGGACCCCGCGGGGCGCTCTGACCGTCGCCGCGGACGGGATGAGGGGATCGATCAGATCGCGCGGGGGATTCGACCGCGAACTCGAAAGCCTGAGGATCGTGGCCGAGGGAGTGGCCGTGGACCTCCCGTCGGGTTCGCGGGTCGGCGTTCCGTCCGCGCTGTTCGCCGTCGAGCGCCGCCCGGAGTCCGGGGCGGCGTACCGCGTGGGATTCTCCGTCGAAGACGCGTTTCTCCGCCGTGATCCGGGTTCCGCCGTGGACGCCGGGGCCGGCCCGGCGGATCGCGGGGGACGGGTCGATCTCGACGCCACCGTGGCGTTCGACTCGCCATTGAAGGTATCCTCGGCCGAGGACCGCCTCCCGCGGCCCACCCGGATCGGGATCGACGGGGCGCGGCTGCTCTGGGGAGATCTCGATTTGAGCGCCTCCGGAGCGTTGGATATCGCCCCGGACGGGACGCCGGACGGCCGAATCACGCTGAAGATGGAGGACTGGCGCGGCGCCCTGACCCTCGGCGTCGACGCGGGCTACATTCCCCGCGACTCCGCGCCGATGCTGGAGGGGCTGCTCGGCGCCTTGGCGGGGGCGGATCCGGAAGGCGGGAACGCGTTGGAGGCGCCGTTGGTGTTCCAGCGGGGAGGCCTGTGGCTCGGGGTCATCCCGCTGGGGCGCGCGCCGAGTCTCGTGATCCGCTAGAGTCCCGTCCCAAACGGAAGCGACACCCGTCGCGGTGTTCTTCCAGGCGCGGAATTCAAGCGAATCGCGTCCCGAGCCTCGACTTCGGCCGCGCGGAACGCCGTCAAAACCGTCACATCCGATTGCGACGGAACACCAAAGCGCCGTCGATTCCCGGTGAAGTCGGCAACGCGGGGAGCGGAGGGCGAACGCCATCCGTTGGTGTTCTCCAATGCGTTGGACGACCATGGATGTGTTTTGACCAATGTCGCGGCCGCTCCGGGAATCCGTCCCGTTCGAATGCGACCGTTGTGTGTCCCGCGCGGCGGGGATCGGGGCGTGGGATGGGACCCGCCTGAAATCCACGCCGGAGGATCTCCGGCGACGGGGGCGCAATCAGCACATGCGGAGCGCCGACCCCGTGCTCCGAACGGACGTTCCCCATGGAGGGTCGCCCGTCCGGGCGGGCTTCGACCGCCAAAGAACCACCACGGCGACGCCATCCGTGGCGGATGCCGCCGGTGGAGGATGACCGCTGGACCGGGCGCGCCGCTGAACGGGACGCCGGTGGGCCGGGTCCAAGCCGCGTCGAATCCGCGGAGCGCATTGGGCGGCGCATCGCCGAATCCGGCTTCCTCCGTCCCGCCGTTGCCGACCCGGGCGGGCGGCGGTCGGAGGATTTTCGAAGCGGGCGCGGCCGGCGCGCCGAAGGCGCGTCCGTGTCGGCCAAGCCTTGAGGACGATTTTCCCGGCCCGCGTCCCGGCGCGGTGATCGCCGCCGCGGGCCTTGCCCGTCCCTCCCCGTCCGCGCCGCCGCGATCCGGCGGGATTGGAGATACGACGTGTCGGAACGTGGGCGGGCGGAGTTGGTCGGGTTCCCGGAACACCGCGGTCCGCGCGGTGGGGACGCCTGAACGCGATGCGGACGAGACCCGGTCGGTCGGATGATCGCGCTCCCTGGAGATCGACGGGAGCTCCAACTGTTTCGGGAGGCGGATTCCGGTGAGAACTCGGCCGCGCAATCGTGCGGGCCCGGAGCCGGACGACCGTGCCGCGCGGGTTGGGGTGGCCCCGGCCGATTCTCCCGTTCGGGCGTCCCGGGTGACCCGTATGACCGGGAATGGACCCTTGACGGCTGAATTCGGCCTCGCCTTCCGCGCGTCGGCC
>JANQKA010000318.1 GCA_028281405.1 Hasllibacter sp.
CCCATTTCGAGCACGCGGGCGTCCGATCCGGGGGAGCCCGCCAATTGCAGGCCGACCGGCGATCCGCCCGCGAAGCCCGCGGGCATGCCCAAGGTCGGCAGGCCGAGGAGCGACGGAACCACGACCACCTCCATCCACCTGTGATAGGTGTCCATCTCCCTGCCCGCCACCTCCCGCGGCCAATCCCACTCCACCGGGAACGGCAACACCTGCGCGGACGGCATGGCCACCGCGTCGAATGATTCGAAGAGTTCGATCATTCCGACGTGAAGGCGCGACCTGACGAGGCTCGCCTCCTGGATTTGATCCGCGGTCAACCGCGCCCCACGCTCCAATTCCCACCGCGCCTGGACGTTGAGTCCTTCCACCCCCGTCAAGGGGCCGAGTTTGGCGCGGATGGAAAATTGGCGCAGCACGCACCAGGATTGGAACAGCTCTTCCGGATCCGCCGGCAACGAAACCGGTTCCACCTCCGCTCCGAGTTCCGACATGACTTCGAGCGCCTCCCGGCACGCCTCCAGAACCTCCGCCTCCATCGGCCAAGCGCCCCCCGCGTCGCCCAGCCACCCGATTCGCCGCCCGCGCAGCACCGCCCTTTCGAAATCCGGCTCGGACATCGCGGGAGCGGGCGCGGGCCACCTCGGGTCGGGCGCCGCCTGAATCGACAAAAGCAGCCACAAATCCTCGACGTTCCGCGCCATGGGCCCGTCCGTCGCGAGCCGATGAAGGTAGACATCCCCCACCGGGTCGGCGGGCACGACGCCCCATGTCGGACGGAAGCCGTAGACGTTGCAGAATCCGGCCGGGTTCCTCAGCGAACCCATCATGTCCGATCCGTCGGCGAGACTCACCATCCGCGCGGCGAGCGCCGCCGCCGCCCCGCCGGAGGATCCCCCGGCGGATTTGGAGGTGTCGTAAGGATTGCGCGTCGAGCCGAAGATGTCGTTCCGCGTGTGCGATCCCAGCCCGAACGCCGGAACGTTCGTTTTGCCGATGATGATCGCGCCCGCCGCCTTCATCCGCGCGACCATTCCGCAATCCGCCACCGGAACCGCGTCCGCGAGCGGGCTTCCGTAGCTCGTGCGCAACCCCGCGGTTTCGGCCAAATCCTTGACCGCCATGGGCAACCCGCCCAGCGGACCGTCCACTGAGCCGTCCGCGTCCCGCGCCTCGGCCATCAATTCGTCGCGGTCCCTCGGCGACACGATGGCGTTGATCCGCGGATTGACGGCCCCGACCCGGTCGAGGGTCGCTTCCATGAGTTCGGACGGCTTAAGGGTTCCTCCCGCGATCCGCCGCCGGAGTTCCGAGGCCGGCAATTCCGTCAGCATGCGACGACGCCCTCCGCGATCCAGCGGTCGAATTCCGCGACGACGGCGTCGGAGAAGTCCGAGTCGTTGATGTGCGCGTCCAATTCCAGCGTCGTCACCCCGGCCGGAAGGCCGGTCCGCATCTCGTTCATGAACGCCTCCAACCCATCGGGATCGGACAGCGGCCCTCCGGGCCTGTCCCATTCGTTGCATCCGCCCTTCGGCAGTAACAGCGTCACAGGCCCCGCCGCAGCCACGAGTTTCCCCTTCAGCAGCCGCGCCAACTCGACCCTCTCCTCCGCGTTGAGCAACGCCGATGAAATAAGCCGATTGTGCGCGTGGAATTCGCGGCCTTCAAGCCGCGCCGGCGGCGGCGCCCACCCCACGAAATCCACCAGGTCGCAGCAGCCCGGAGCCACCATCTGCGGAACACCCCGTCGCCCGGCGCCGGTCATCCGGTCCGGCCCCGCGGTGATCGCCGAGCCAAACGCGTGGTTGGCCACTTCCTGCGGCGCGAAATCCATCACCGCCGCGAAAGCCCCGTCGGCGGCCAGCCCCTCGAACGCCCTCCCGCCCATTCCCGTGGCGTGGAACACCGCAACCTCGAATCCGCGAGCCTCCAGCGCGGGCTTCAGCCGGACCATGTATGTGAGCACCGTTTTGCCGAACGAGGTCATTCCGATTCGCGGCCTCTCCGCCCCGGGACTCTCCACCGCCCGCGCCGCGCCCAGAACCGCGCCCGCCGCCTGGCCGAGGGACGCCCTGCAGATCGAATTTAAGCCGTAGAGACCTCCCGCCCAGAGAATCATCTGCAAATCCGGCGCGATCCGTTCAGGCGGCAGCATGGGCGAGAAGGACACAGTGGAGACGACGTATTTCGGCACTCCGATGGGCAGGGCCGCGGCGACATCGAGCGCGAGGTCGGTTCCCATGGTGCCACCCAGGACAAGAACCCCGTGGACGCGCCCCTCCGCCTCCTCCCGCGACGCGAGACGAGCTGCGCCCTCCGCCATGATCCGCATTGCCCGGTTTTCGTCCTCCGCCGCGGCCACCTCGGCGATTGTCGCTCCAGCCGCCGCGGCGACCTCGTGCTTCGAGATGTCGCAAGGCTTCGACGGGTCGCCGAGCACCGAGACGTCCATCGTCCTGACGCCCCCTCCCTGCGCACGAACGACCCCGGCCATGTGGGAGAGTTCTTCCTCTTTGGTGTCGTGGGTTCCCACGATCAGGATCGTTCGATCCGACATGTCGCACCTCCGGCCCGAGCTCCATCCATGCCGCGATTCGGCGGGCGGCGCCACAACCTCCGCTGCCAGCAGGGGACGGTTTTCGCCGCGCCAAGGACCACGCGCCTCCCGCACGGGCTTCGGTCGGATCACTCCGGTTTGCGCCGTCCCGCCGAACAATGTCATTCCGGCTTGCGTCCGCGCCGCGCCCGGAACCGCTTCCACCGCTTTGCCAGTGGATGCCTCGCGAACCGGGCCGGGCCGTGGAGTCGATCCGACCAAAGAATCGTCCACCAATTCGGTCCAGCACGCTCCGTCGACGTCATCGACTCGAAGGACTCGGTGGAGTCGATGTCTTTGAGCACTCCTTCGAACGAGCCGGGACACTTCGAATCGGGTCGGATTTCCCGCCCGGAGCAACTCCCTCGGGACGCGCCCCACACCTCTTACCGCGCCGCGAGCGGACGGCACACACCGCCATGAATCCGCGTCGCACGATTCCTTCCAGGTCGCGGCGAACCCGCGCTTCGTGATCCACAAGTCCCCAACGAATCGCCAGACACGGAGATATTCATCGTTCCGACACCACCCACCGGTCCCAGGGAGCCACGGGGCATGTGGCAAGTCCTTATTCTTCGGTGTCGCATCCCCTTCGAAAAGGGTGGCTCGATCCGTAATGTTATTCTTTGGCTTCCATCCTCCACCCTCCATTCATGGCGCGCGCGGATGCCATTTCGTCCGCGAGCCATGCATTTTCGAACGGCTTGAATGCGGCATCAGTGGATCCCGTGGTGGCCCGTGATCGAACGGGGCCATTTTGCGCCTTAGCTCGAGGAAGCCGGCGAGTTCGGGGATTTCCCTCATGGGTCTGGCTTCGGCGAACCAATCGTCGTCGAACTCGAGGAATTCGTCGTTTTCCTCGTCGTAATAGGACTTCATCGTCAGGGTTTCCCCTTCAAGCCTGCTTGCCGCGGAGTCAGTGGCGATCACGGGAAGTCTTGTCAATGCGTGCGGTGTCGAATACCGCCTCTCCCCGCAGTGGTTCTCACCCAACCCGACTCCATTCCGTGACTCCGAATTCTGGAGGGGAAGGGACACCGAGCACTTGCCCGTGATGCCCGCTCTCGACGTGTTTCACACCTACGGGCGCGTTGGCCCGTTTCCACCAGGCGAGGATCATTCGAGCGCGAATCCGCTGAAGTTAAGTCACTCCGCGCGATCTCCAAGCATTCCCGGAAGCCCTGACCGGGAGACAAATCGACGGGTGCACAGCGATCCGACGCGCGTCCCGCGGCACTGATCGAAAAGGATCCCCGGATCCTGCGGTGGACGCCGCACGGCTAACCGCCACGCGGCCCGACGCCGGGCGGAAGCCGTCGTTCCGCCCGCCTCCAAAACCGGACAACCGTCCCGGGCCGCTTGACTCTGCCCGCCCCGGCCCCGATACCATTGGAAACGACTGGCGTCCCGGCTTCGCCCGCGAAGCGCACGGCGAGCGAGCATCCTCCAACCGCGAAAGGCCCATCCCATGAAGGATTCGAACTTCCTCAAGGAAATGAACGCCCGCCACCTCTGGCATCCGATGGCCGATCCTGCCGACATGAGGCAGAACCCGCCCATCATCGTGACCGCGGCGGAAGGCGTGCGGATCACCGACATCGACGGGCACCAGGTCGTGGACGCCGTCGGCGGCCTGTGGAACGTCAACCTCGGCTTCTCCTGCCAACCTGTCAAGGACGCCATCTCCGCGCAGCTCGACCGGATGCCCTACTACAACGTGTTCCGGGGAGCCACCAACGACGTCGCCATCGAGCTGTCCACCGCCTTGGCCGACTTCTTCGCGGAAGACGGCATGTCCCGCGCCTTCTACACCTCCGGCGGCGGCGACGGCGTGGACACCGCCCTGCGCTTGTCGCGCCAGTACCACAAACTCCGCGGCGACGGCGAGCGAACCAAATTCCTCTCGCTGAAAAAAGGCTATCATGGCACACACTTCGGCGGGGCCTCGGTCAACGGAAACGCCAACTTCCGCCGCGCCTACGAGCCGCTGATGCCCGGGTGCTTCCACGTCCCCTCGCCCCACACGTACCGCAATCCATTCAAGGAGGAGGATCCGGAACGCCTGGCCCGGTTCTGCCTCAACGCCATCGAGGACGAGATCACCTTCCAGGGCGCAGACACCATCGCCGCCTTCATCATGGAACCGGTGCTCGGCGCGGGCGGCGTGATCGTTCCGCACAGCGGCTTCATGCCCGGCGTCCGAGACATCTGCTCGCGCCACGGCATCCTGCTGATCGCCGACGAGGTCATCACGGGATTCGGCCGCACCGGCCACTGGTCCGGTTCGCGCCATTGGGGGGTCCAACCCGACATGATGATCACCGCCAAGGCCATAACAAACGGCTACTTCCCGTTCGGCGCGGTCATGATATCCGACCAGGTCGCCGCCGCCTTCGAAACCGGCGAAACCGACGCGACGATCGGCCACGGCTACACGTACTCGGGACACCCAGTCGGCGCGGCCGCGGCCCTCGCCACGCTGGGCGTCTACGCCGAACGCCCTGACCTGACGGAAAACGCCGCCGCCCGCGGAACCCAGATGTACGAAGGCCTGAAGGCACTCAAGGAGAAATACGACCTCATAGGCGACGTGCGCGGAGGCCACGGCCTGATGATGGCGATCGAGTGCGTCTCCGACCGCGCGACCCGCGTTCCGGCCGACAAGGGAACCGTCTCGCGCGTGTTCGAGGAAACCTACGCCGCGGGAGCGATGATCCGAATGTCCGGACACAACCTCATCATGTCGCCCTCGCTCATCCTCAACGAGGACGAGGCCAATTCCATCCTCGCCGCCCTCGACGCCGGATTCGCGAAGGCGACCCCATGACCGGCGTCCACGCCATTCCAAGTCCGCCGCCGCACGCCCTGCCCATCGCCGGTTCCGAAGAGCTGTTCCCGGTTCGCCGGGTCTACTGCGTCGGCCGCAACTACGCCGATCACGTGGTCGAGATGGGCGGCGTCCCCGACCGCTCCGAGCCGTTCTTTTTCCAGAAGAACCCCACGAACCTCGACCCGTCGGGGGAATTCCCCTACCCGGTCGCGTCCAAGGACGTTCACCACGAAGCCGAGCTCCTCGTCGCGCTGAAGGCGGGAGGCGATTCGATAACGTTGGAGAAGGCTCTGGATCACGTCTGGGGATATGCCGCATGCCTCGACATGACCCGCCGCGACCTTCAGGCGGAAGCCAAAGCCGCCGGGCGGCCATGGGAAGCCGCCAAGGCGTTCGAGCGCTCGGCGCCGGTGGGTCCGCTCCATTCGGCGACCGAGGTCGGCCACATCCGGAGCGGCGGGATGCTGCTCAAGGTCAACGGTGAAATCCGCCAGAACGCGGACATAGGCCAGATGATCTGGAAGGTGCCGGAAATTGTCGCCCACCTGTCGGCGCTGTTCACCCTCGCTCCCGGGGATGTGATCCTAACGGGCACCCCGGCCGGCGTGGGGCCGGTCCACCGCGGTGACATCATGGAATTGAGCATCGAAGGTCTATCGCCACTCAGGGTCGACGTCACTTAGGCGGAGCCGCCGTCCCCGGGTGCCCGCGGACGGAAGCCAACGCCGGGAGAAGCCGCGTCGTCCTCCCACCCCGCTCGGAACGAATCGGCGACATAGGTGATTCGGAGCGACCGCCGGATCGCCTCCCGGGGTGATTCGGCGCCCGGGCGATTCGGCGGAAGGGTGATTCGGCAACCGGTGATTCGGTGCCCGGTGATTCCGAGGTGGGCCTGTAGACGTCGCCCAGACGGGGAATACCGCGATACAGCTTGCCCTCAGGAGCAATACGAGGAGAAATAGTCCTCTCCCCGACAGGGAGAATCGGAACCCGGCAGGTCCGTTGGTGCGCCACCGTGAACATCCACGGTCGCGTTCCCAACACCGTCATCCCTCAATTCGTCCGCCCTCCCAAGCGTCGCGCCCGGAAACCCACTCTTCTATCACCAATTACCAAAGCGAATCGGGAGGAGGTGACTGACGGCCGATTGATTGGATATGCCCATCGCCTTCGATCGGCGCTCCTCCCCCCCGGCCCCGAACCCGACCGCCGATGGTCAGAAAGTTAAGGCCAGAACTGCGGCAGAGTGAGAATTTCCTGAAACGGGAACACCTCAATCGCGCCCCGCAACGGCGCGGGCTCCGGACCCGGTCACGCACAGTTCGGCGACCGGATCGACGACATCGACTTGCGGGGTGCGTACGCCGACCCCGACGGCGATGGCCTGACCTACACCGCCTCCGTGGGCGACGACGCGGAGGATCTTTCGACGATCGAACTGTCGATCAACGGCGCGGGCGGCGTGATTTCCGGTACGTTCACCGCTAAAGGCGAGCAGCGGATACACGTCACCGCATCCGACGGCCTGCATGATTCCGCCCCGCGGACCTTCGTCATCTCGGTGAACGAATCGCCGACGATCAAGGGCGTGGGTCTGAGGGATGTCGCCGTTGCGGCCGGCGCGGATGTGAGCACCGATCTGAGCGCCCAATTCGAAGATCCCGACGACGACGCTCTGACCTTTTCCGCCAAAGGGCTAAACGGCTCCGGCCTTTCGTTTGACGGCGGCGTCATTTCAGGATCCTGTAGCGGCAAGGACGATTTGGCCGTCACCGTCACCGCGTCCGACGGACGCGGCGGTTCTATATCCGAATCCCTCAACATCGACTCCCGGGCCGCGCCGAAAGCGATGGCGGCGAAATCCGAACCGCCAGCGGTCGGCCAATTCTACG
Organism: Hasllibacter sp.; assembly: GCA_028281405.1. Classification (GTDB taxonomy): domain Bacteria; phylum Pseudomonadota; class Alphaproteobacteria; order Rhodobacterales; family Rhodobacteraceae; genus JANQKA01. The sequence goes on from JANQKA010000318.1 coordinate 7,319, forward strand.
GGATGGCAGGGCCGCTAGCGGTAACGGGGGAAGAAGGGGACAGGAAATCGCCGGCCACGAAACGGTCGATTCTTTCACCGAGGACGGAATGGCCACGGCCTAATCGGTACCGACGGCGGAACCGGCGGGATCATCGATTTCGACGCGGGCAGGGACATGATCGGGTTCCCCGAATTCCCGGAAAATCCCTCCTGGCGTGACCCGGTGGGCAGCGAGGCCGATGGAGACACCGAGTCGTCGGTGCCGGGGGCCGCTTTCGAATCGACTTTGGCGAGTGTCGCGGGCGTCCCCAACGTGGGCGACGTTTATTTCTCATTGATGGCCGGAATCGCGGCCACCCCTAATCGGCGGGATTCGACGTACGAGGGCGGCAACGCGCTCGGTGCTTGAATTTCGCGGCTTCACAGGGGCGACCTCCCGCGTTCCGGCGCGGAGCACCCCGACCGCCCTGGTACCCAAAAGCCAGAGAGGAAAATTCGGAACCACTGAGCAGTGAAAGCGTCCTGAAAATTGGAATGCCTCAAGATCGGTCACGCTGCCCGCCGGCAACTCGCGGGCATGCAGGATGCCTTGAAAAAATGATAACAGGCCCTAATCCGAATATTCGATCCACCCGGGGGAGAAACCTCCCCATTGCAACACATCTTCGGGTTCGATCACCGGAACTTCGGGGCCGATTCTGAACCGCGTGGCACTTTGCGGAACGGGTTCCAAAATGGTGAACTGGGAACCATGAGGCTGCCAGGTGAATGTATGGCGCGTGCCGAATTCATAGGCTTCCCAATTATTTTTGGAATTGACCCGCCATTCGAAATTGTTGGCGGGATAACGGTTCACTTCGCGCTCGAACAGAGTGAATTCCCTCGTTTTCATGTTGCGGATCAACACGAGGAGACGTACGTCGTCATGTTCCTTTTTGGCCAAGTCCAACCGCGCGTTGAAAATGTTGATCACGCTGCGCCCGGTTTCCTCCACATCCTTGAAGGGCTCTTGAATGTCCGAGGAATACGTTGGGCTGTTCCTGCCGGAAATCAAGCGGATCGACTTGATGTAGTGAGGATTTTTTTGCTTGACTGTCTTGACCGACCAACAAACATCGCCCCACCCGACATCGGCGATGCCGAGAGGTCTGGAGTATGACGTCCCTGAGACAGAATCGCTGAAGATCCGGTCGAACTGGTCGCCGCTCATGTCCGCGTTGCCGACCATGAGGTGATGGACGATACGCTTGCCGATTTCCTGAATGATCTCCGGCGGAAACTCGTTAAGCGGATACGGTTCTTGCTTTTTGTTGCTTCCTTGTCCGCGAATTTTCACCTTCGGCATGAAGCACCTCCTTGATCACGGCGCGCACCATCGGCACGGGGACCGCGTTGCCGGTTTGCTTTCGGATCTGCTGGTCGGAACCAATCACGTCGAAGTCCTCGGGGAATCCCTGAAGACGCAACTGTTCCCTGGGGGTCAGGCGACGTTCGCCGTTCACCAGCAGATAATTATAGCTCGCGCCCGCCCTGAGGGCGCAGGAGAACGGGTGGCTCGCGATGTTGCCGCCCTTGTTCTCGTGCCAGATCGACGGGGTCACCCGGGGGCTGTGAACGGCCCTACGCTTGCGCCTGATGGCGTCGCTGGCGAAATGACGTCGATCTGGGCGGGATTCCAACACCTCCGAGAGGGGCCTGTATTTCCCAAAGGGTTCCGGCCACGAAAATTTCTCCAATCCGCCGAGCATTCCGACGATGATCGTCCGCTCCCTCTTCTGCGGCAGGCCGAAATTCAAGGCGTTGAGGATATTCCAATCCACCGCGTAGCCAAGGCCCGCGAGACCTTTCAACACCTGACGCAAGGTTTTTCCACCTTGGATGGAGGCGAATTGGCGCACGTTCTCCAGCACGACGGCCCTCGGCCGCTTCGCCTTCAATATCCGCAGGATCTCCATGAACAGTGCTCCCCGCGGGTCCGTCACGCCCTTCATGTCTCCAATGATGCTGAACGGTTGGCAGGGAAAACCCGCGAACAGGATGTCGTGGTCGGGGACGCTCTCGGCTTCGATCATGGTGATGTCTCCCCGGGGCATGATTCCAAAATTGTGCGCATACTGCTCCCGGGCGGGACCGTCGATGTCGCTGGCGAACACGCATCGCAGGCCGAGACCCGCCGCGGCGTAATGAAATCCACCGATCCCGCAGAACAGGTCGGCGAACCGCGACATGCCCGCCGATTTTCCCCGCGTTGGGCTTCCCTTCCGG
>JANQKA010000441.1 GCA_028281405.1 Hasllibacter sp.
GCGTCCCTCGTCAGGTCGAAGGGAAATCCAAACGTGTCGTATAATTTGAACGCCACCGCGCCCGGCAGAACGCCGCCCTCCGGCAGTTTGCCCAATTCCTCGTCCAGGAGGCGCAATCCTCGGTCGAGCGTATTTTTGAACCGCGTCTCCTCGGACTTCAGCGTCTCCTCGATCAGCGCCTTGGCGTGGCCTAGTTCGGGATACGCGGCGCCCATCCCGCGCAGGAGGTCGGGCACGAGCCGGTGCATCAGGGGTTCGTCGGCACCCAGCAGATGGGCGTGCCTCATGGCGCGGCGCATGATGCGCCGCAGCACGTAGCCGCGTCCGTCGTTCGCCGGCAGCACCCCGTCCGCGATCAGGAACGCGGTCGACCTCAGGTGGTCCGCGATGACACGGTGATGCGTTCCGCCCTCTCCGTCAGGATCGGTGGAGGTCGCCTTCGCGGACGCCTCGATCAGCGACCGCATCAGATCGGTGGCGTAGTTGTCGTTCGTTCCCTGCAGGAGCGCGGCCACGCGCTCGATGCCCATTCCGGTGTCGATGGACCGATTCGGCAGGTCGGTTTGGCTTCCGTCCCCGAATTTCTCGTATTGCATGAACACGAGATTCCAGATTTCCACGAACCGGTCGCCGTCCTCGTCGGGGCTTCCCGGCGGGCCGCCCGGGTATCGGTCGCCGTGATCGTAGAAAATTTCGGTGCAGGGCCCGCAGGGACCGGTCGGCCCCATCTGCCAGAAATTGTCCGCGGTCGCGATCCTGAGGATCCTGTCCTCCGGCAGGCCGGCCACCCGCGACCAAAGGTCCGCGGCCTCGTCGTCGGTGTGGTATACCGTGACCAGAAGCCTGTCCGCCGGGATGTCCAATTCCTTCGTGACCAGTTCCCACGCGAAGGATATCGCCTCCTCCTTGAAGTAGTCCCCGAAGGAGAAGTTGCCCATCATTTCGAAAAACGTGTGGTGGCGCCGGGTGTAGCCCACGTTGTCGAGATCGTTGTGCTTTCCGCCCGCGCGCACGCACTTCTGCGCGGTGACCGCGCGCGCGTAGTCGCGGGTCTCGACGCCGGTGAACAGGTTTTTGAACTGCACCATGCCGGAATTCGCGAACATCAGCGTCGGATCGTTGCGCGGCACGAGCGGGGACGACGGCACGATTTCGTGGCCTTGCCGCTGGAAGTAGCCGAGGAACGCCGAGCGGATATCGTTCAGACTGGGCATGGGAATTTCCCGAACAGTGTTTCGAAACCAACTAGCGGCGCGCTGCGGCGCCGTCCACGCGCCCGGGCGCGCCGGAGCGGTCCGGCCGGGACCGCTCCGGTGAGCGCCGCGGCGTTCACGCCTCCAGGACTTCGTCCTCCGCCGCCGCCGGCGGCGCGTCGAGGTCCAATCCGCTCGCCGAGCGGATCTTGCCCTCGATTTCCGCCGCGACCCCGGGATTCTCGCGCAGGAACTGCTTGGCGTTCTCGCGTCCCTGCCCGATCCGCTCGCTGTTGTAGCTGAACCACGAGCCGGACTTCTCCACCACGTTGGCCTTCACGCCGAGATCCAGAATCTCGCCGGTCTTCGAGATGCCCTCGCCGTACATGATGTCGAACTCGACCTGCTTGAACGGCGGCGCGACCTTGTTCTTCACCACCTTCACCCGGGTCTGGTTGCCCACCACCTCGTCGCGGTCCTTGATCGCCCCGATGCGGCGGATGTCCAGACGAACCGACGAGTAGAATTTCAAGGCGTTGCCGCCCGTGGTCGTCTCGGGGCTTCCGAACATGACGCCGATCTTCATGCGGATCTGGTTGATGAAGATGAGAATGCACTTCGATCGGTTGATCGACCCGGTCAGCTTGCGCATGGCCTGGCTCATCAGTCGGGCTTGGACGCCCACGTTCGAATCGCCCATGTCGCCCTCGAGCTCCGACTTCGGCGTCAGCGCGGCGACCGAATCGACGACGATCATAGAGACCGCGCCGGAACGCACCAGCGTGTCGGTGATCTCGAGGGCCTGCTCGCCCGTGTCCGGCTGCGAGATCAGGAGTTCGTCGAGGTTGATCCCGAGCTTCCTGGCGTACTGCGGATCGAGCGCGTGCTCGGCGTCGACGAAGGCGCAGACGCCTCCCTTCTTCTGCTCCTCGGCCACGCAGTGCAGGGTCAGCGTGGTTTTGCCCGAGGATTCGGGGCCGTAGACCTCGACGATCCGCCCCTTCGGCAGTCCGCCGATGCCGAGCGCGATGTCGAGGCCGAGGGAACCGGTGGAGGTCGCTTCGATCTCCTGCACCGGGTTGTCCTGGCCGAGCTTCATGATGGAGCCCTTGCCGAACTGCCGTTCGATCTGGGAGAGGGCGCTGTCGAGCGCCTTCTGCCGGTCTTGATTCGGGTTCTTCGCCACGTTTTTCGTCATCTTGAGGATTTCCGCGCTTGCCATGGGTTTCGCTCCTTATTCCACGCGCCCCGCCGGGCGGCAACGCCTGTCGTTGCCTTCGTGTTCCATAAATGGGAACAAACGGCGGACAATGCAACACCCCCGGAAACTTTTTTTTTCGGCGCGGCGACCGGGGCGTGGCGGAGGCCCGCGCGGGCGGAAATTCCCCGGCCCCGTTGGCGCGAACGGCGGCGGAGGCGGCTGAGCGCCCCGGTCGATTCGGTTCCGGCGCCCGCGGCGGCGAACGCCCGAACAGGCACGGACAACCGGATTCCGCCGCTTTCGACGGCCGGAGCCGCGCGGGCGTGTTCGGGTGGAAACCGGATCATCGCGGTTCACCGTCCTGCCGTCGACGCGCCCCGAATCCCGCGTCCGAATCGGCCGGTGGCGGACTCCGCGGCGAGGAGGAACGAATCACCAAGCGCGGTTGGGAGCGGTAAGGGAGCCTCGAAAGTGTCATTTCGCAACGGGTCCGTTCGCGTCGGCGGGTGGCGGCCGACGGCCCGGGGATCCTTGATTCGTTCACCTCCCGCCGCCGAAGCCAAGCGATTCGGAGTCGCGGAATCGGCGTCCCGGCGGCATGCGGGGCGGAAACCCCGACTCTCCGGCGCCGCTTGAACCGCCGGCGGATTGAAGGATTCGGTGGCGCAAGCCGCGTGAAAATCCGCGCGAATCGCCGGAGTGCGCCAGCCACCATCGCCAACCGATGTGGTGTCCACCCCCATGCCGCCCACGCGCCGACAGCCGCGCCGCGGCGCCGGTGGCCGCTCCAACCGCGCGTCGAAAGTGTGGGCGGGATCCTCCGGGCCGCGCCCAGCGCGGTGACCGCCCAAGCGCGACAGCGGCGAATGCGCTCATTTCGGCGGACGGCGTCGGCGCGGCCGCGGAAATCCGCCTCCTCCTCCGACGTACCACGCACGCCGGAAAGCGGAATTCGAAAGTCACACCCCGGGCGGCATCCGAATTCTTCGATTCGCCGCGGCGCGCCCGGGAACCGCCGTGGAACCCGCATGTCGGCCGCGCCGGGACCGGGTCCGGACGGGCGTCCCCGAATCCCCCACGCGGCGGATCCGCGATTCCCGATCCCGAATCACCCCGGCCCGAATCACCCCACGCCGCCGCTGAAGCCAGATGGCGGCCAACTTTCATGGCCGCGGTCGGAATCCTCCCATCCCGGGCGAAAAACCGCGACTCGACCGAAATGGATTCCGAATCAATCGACGGCCCCGCGGACGCGGGATGCCGTCGCGCGGGCCAGAGCGGCGGACGCGTCATCGCGGCGGCCCCGCCCGCGCGCGGGGGGCGGGAAACTCAGCCCGCTCCCGTCCCTTGTGAATTCGGCGGCCCCGCCCGCGCGCGGGGGGCGGTATTGCCGTCGCCGCGAGCGTGGCGATCACGATGGCGGCCCAGCCGGCGCGCGGCGGTTTCTGGCGGCCCCGCTGGCGCGCGGGGGCGGCGCGAATCGCCGACAGGATCGCCGTTCGTTCGTCCCGGCGGCACATGGGCGGCGCCCGGTGGTGCGGCAAGGAACCGACTGAGCGGCGTGACGCGGCCCCCCGCGGAGACCCGATCACCTCCGCTGAGACCGCGGGAATCGTCCGAGCTTCGATGCGTCCGCGGACCCACCGACGTACCCGATATGGACCGCTTCCCGGAGGCTGATCCCGCCGCCGTGGCCCGCTACGGAGATTGCATTCGGCCGGCCCCCGGACTATAATTACCGTGCCCGCCCACGGGAATCGACGGAAGGAAACCCGCACGGAACCGGAGGCCGCGCCCGTGCCGCGGCCGGGCATCGGAAGCCGGACCCGACAGCCGACGGCGGTCGATGCGGGGTCCGGGAAAATCGAGTCAATGGAGAGAACAATGCTGATCGGCGTCCCGAAGGAAATCAAAAACCACGAGTACCGCGTCGGCCTGACCCCGGAAAGCGTCGCCGAACTCGTGAGCCACGGTCACGAGGTGGTTGTCGAAACCCGCGCGGGCGAGGGAATCGGAGCCTCCGACGACGCCTACACGGCCGCCGGAGCGCGGACCGCCCGGACCCCGGACGATATCTTCGCCGAGGCCGAAATGATCGTGAAGGTCAAAGAACCCCAGGCCGTGGAAAGGGCCAAGCTCCGCGAAGGCCAGATTCTTTACACCTACCTCCATCTGGCCCCCGACCCGGAGCAGACGAAGGATCTGGTCGAATCCGGGGCCGTCTGCATCGCCTACGAAACGGTGACCGACGACCGCGGCGGCCTTCCACTTCTCAAGCCGATGAGCCAAGTCGCCGGACGCATGTCGATTCAGGCCGGAGCGGCGGCGCTGGAGAAGTCGCGCGGCGGACTCGGCGTCCTGTTGGGCGGCGTCCCCGGCGTCGCTCCGGGAAAGGTCGTCGTGATCGGAGGCGGCGTCGTGGGCTTCAACGCGGCGCAAATGGCCGTCGGGCTCCACGCCGATGTGAGCATTCTCGACCGCAACCCCATCGCGCTCGAACGGCTCGAGAATCACTTCGAGAGTTCCGCGAAGGTCATCTACTCCACGAAAGCGGCCCTCGAGGAGCTCGTGAAGGGCGCAGATTTGGTGATCGGGGCGGTGCTCATACCCGGCGCCGCGGCGCCAAAATTGGTCTCGCGGGAACTGATCGCAGAAATGAAGAAGGGCGCGGTCGTGGTCGATGTCGCCATCGATCAGGGAGGATGCTTCGCCACCTCCAAGCCGACGACGCACGACGACCCGACCTACATCGTCGACGGCGTCGTTCATTACTGCGTCGCGAACATGCCGGGAGCGGTCGCGAAAACCTCGACATACGCCTTGAACAACGTGACGCTTCAGCACGCGATATCGATCGCGGGCAAAGGTTGGCGGGCGGCGCTTTCGTCGGACGCGCACCTGGCCGGTGGGCTCAACGTCGCGCACGGCAAGGTCACCTGCGAAGCCGTCGCGGTCCACCTCGGCTACGACCACACTCCGATGGAGTCCCTCCTCGACCTATAGCCCCCCGCCTTCCGACTGG
>JANQKA010000503.1 GCA_028281405.1 Hasllibacter sp.
CCCTCAGGGATGCCGCGTGGAGGGAACACCGGGAGCAATTGGCCAAGACGCCGTATGTCTGCCCGATCCCCGGGGACGTGATGCCCCCTGTCCCGGGTCGGCCGACCGATCGATGAAATCTCCCCTCGCCTCCCCGGTGGGCATGATCCTCGAAACGAACCGCCGCGCCGAATCGGCCGGGCGGGCCTTGGGAAGCCCGACACGGGCGTGGAAGGGCGGTCACCCCTCCGGCGGGCCGTCTCGGGGGGCGCCCCGGCGGTGGAATTCAACGCGGTCGCGCGCGGGTTCCGGTTCAGACGCCACGCGCGCCCGCGGTTCCCGTTCGACTTCCGGGCCGGCCGACGGACCGCACCGCGTTCATCGACCGGTCGGCGTCCATCCGCCCAATCCGACAGACCGCGGCCGTGAGCGCGGCGGCCTGTCCCGCGCGCACACGGCCGGAATGCGGCGGACGGCGTGAGCCGCGGGATCAAATCCTACGACGGCGTCGCGTTGGCCGCACCGGTTTCGATTCCATACCGGAGATACTCGATCGAATCCGCCCATTGGTGGATCGCCCGGGCGTTGAAGGGCGCCTTGGACGCCGCCGGTCTGAAGCCCGCAGAAATCGACGGTCTCTCGGTCTCCAGTTTCACGCTGTTCCCCGACACCGCGGTGGGACTGGTTCAGCATTTGGGACTGTGCCCCCGTTGGCTGGACCATATTCCGATGGGAGGGGCGTCGGGGGTGGCGGCCCTGCGCCGCGCGGCCCGGGCGGTTCAGTCCGGCGACGCCGAAATCGTCGCCTGCGTGTCCGGCGACACCAATCACATCGACAGTTTCCGGCGGATGCTGTCGAGTTTCTCGCGCTTCGCGATGGATGCCGGCCATCCCTACGGGCATGGCGGCCCGAACGCCAATTTCGCCCTCCTGACCGATCGGTACATGCGCGAATACGGGGCCACGCGGGAGGATTTCGGCAGGATCTGCGTCGCCCAGCGGACCAACGCGCTGAGGAACCCGGGCGCGATCATGAAAAAACCGCTGACCATGGAGCAATATCTCTCCGCCCGCCCCATCGCCGACCCGATCGCGCTTTTCGACTGCGTGATGCCCTGCGCCGGCGCGGAAGCGTTTTTGGTCATGCCCGAGGGCGCGGCGCGAAAGCGGGGCCTTCCCCACGCCGCCGTCGCGGGCACGATCGAACGCCACAACGCGCACGCCGAAGATCCGATCCAACTGCGCGGCGGCTGGACCATGGATATCGATTCGCTTTACGATCAGGCCGGGTTCGGACCCGCGGATATCGATGTGCTGCAAACCTACGACGACTATCCCGTGATCTCGATGATGCAGATCGAGGATTTGGGGTTCTGCGCGAAGGGGGAAGCCCCGCGGTTCGCGCGTGAACGTGATCTGACCATCGACGGCGACTTTCCCCACAACACCTCGGGCGGGCAGCTCTCCGCGGGTCAGGCGGGGGCGGCGGGCGGCTTCCTCGGTCTGGTCGAGGCGGTCCGACAGGTGTCCGGCCAAGCCGGGCCGACCCAGGTTCCCGGAGCGGCCCGGGCCATGGTGTCCGGATTCGGCATGATCAATTACGACCGGGGCGTTTGCTCCGGCGCGGCGATCCTCAAGGAGCCGGACGCGTGACGCGGCCCCTGCCGCCTCCGCCGAAGCGGGATCCGCAAAAGCGCGCGGCCGTCCCGACGGTGCCGCCGGGAGCGCGGAGCCGCGCCGCGCTCGGCCTCGCCGCCGCCGCCGCCGAAGGCCGTTTCTTGCTGCAGGTCTGTGGAGATTGCGGCGGGACGCAGTACCCTCCACGCGACGCCTGCGGCTTCTGCCTGTCGGTCGATTTGCTGTGGAGGGATATCCCGCCCGGTGGATCGCTTCTGGCGGAAACCACGATCCGGGCGTCGACCACGCCATATTTCCGGGAACGCTTGCCTTGGCGCGCCGGGGCGGTGAAATTGGACGCGGGGCCCACGGTGATCTGCCACGTGCACGGGGATGTTAAGCCGCTCGCCCGGGTGACGTTGTGGAACCGGCTGGACCGTTCGGGAAGCGGCGTTCTGCTGGCCGTGCCGGAAAACGCGACCCCCAACATGGAGGACGATCCTCAATTGCGCGCCATGACCTCCGACCCGAAACACCGCCGCGTCCTGATCGCCGATGGACGCAACGCCAACGCTCCGGCCATGGCGCGGGCCCTGTCCGTCGCGGGGGCCACGTCCATCTTCGTCGGCGAGGCCGAAACCTGGCGTCCCAACCCGAACCGGGCGGCGTTCGAATCAATTCCGAACGCGGTGCTACTGCCACTGGATGTGACAGACACTTCGAGCGTGCGGGAACTCGCGGGCGAAATCGGCGGCAAGACCGACATCCTGATCAACAACGCCCGGTTCATCCGTCCGGGCGGTGCTATGACGCGGGACGACACCGCCTTCGCCCACGACGAGATGCAGGTGAATTATCTCGGCCTGATGCGCCTGGCGCAGGCGTTCGGGCCGGGAATGCGCGCCCGCGCGGCCGACGGGACCAACTCCGCGGTGGCGTGGACCAACATCCTTTCCGTCCACGCTTTGGTGAATTCGAGCGGATTCGGCGCGTTTTCGGCTTCGAACGCCGCGGCGCTTTCGCTGAGCCAATGCCTCCGAGCGGAATTCCGGTCGAGCGGGTTGCGGGTGATGAACGTGTTCGTCGGCCCCACGGAAGACGAGTGGCATCAGCCGCTTCCGCCGCCCAAGGTCGCGCCGGGGGCCATCGCCGAGGCGGTCGTCCAAGGACTGCGCGACGGATTGGAGGACGTCTACTGCGGCGATGTCGCGAAAGACCTGATCGAGCGGTTCCGCGCCGGTCCCAAGGTTCTCGAACGCGAAATGACGGGCGGGGAGTCCATAGAGTGAGCGTTCTTGCCCAATTGGCGGAGGCGCTCGCCGGCGGCGCGGTCGAGGTGGTCGACCTCACCCATCCGCTCGACCCGGATTTCCCGGTGATGGTCCTTCCGCCGGAATTCGGGCAATGCGCCCGTTTCCGGATGGAGGAGATCAGCGCCTACGACCACCGCGGTCCGGCTTGGAAGTGGCACAACATTTCCATGTCCGAACACACCGGCACCCATTTCGACGCGCCGTCACACTGGATTTCCGGTCGGAACGCGCCCAACGGGGCGGTCGACGAAATTCCCGTATCTCGTTTCGCGGGTCCGGCGGTGGTCATCGACTGTTCGGGCGGCGCGGCGGATGACGATGATTTCGAACTGACGCCCGGGGTCGTCCTGGATTGGGAGGCTGAGCATGGCCCTGTGCCCGAGGATTGCTGGGTCTTGATGCGGACGGATTGGTCGAAGCGCCGCGGGGCGGCCTATCTCAACATGCGCGACGACGGTCCTCATTCCCCGGGGCCGACGCCCGAAGGCATCCGATATCTTGTCGAAACCCGGGGCATCCGCGGCTTCGGCACGGAAACGGTGGGGACGGACTCCGGACAG
>JANQKA010000528.1 GCA_028281405.1 Hasllibacter sp.
GCGTCCCGCTCCGGGGACGCCGGGGCGTCTCGCGTCGGCGGGTCTCCCGCGCCATGTTGGGGCGGGTTGTCGAACCGGAGGATCCCCGATGCGCATAGCCTTCACGGCGAGCGACGAGAATAAGGCGCGGGAGGCCCTTGAACGGTTGGGGCGCCGCTTCGGCAACGTCGAACCGGACGAGGCCGAAGTGATCGTGGCTCTCGGCGGGGACGGATTCATGCTGCAGACGCTCCTCGCGACCAAGGATCTGGACGTCCCGACCTATGGAATGAACCGCGGCACCATCGGATTCCTGATGAACGAATATTCGGAGGAGGATCTGCCGGGGCGGCTGGGGCGGGCGGAGCGGGAAATCCTCAATCCCCTGCGGATGCGCGCCGTGGACCGCGACGGGAAGATCCACGAGGCGCTCGCGATCAACGAGGTCTCCCTGCTCCGTTCCGGGCCGCAGGCGGCGAAGCTCAGGATCACCGTCGACGGGAGGGTGCGGCTTCCGGCCCTAGTCTGCGACGGCGCGCTGGTTTCGACGCCGGCGGGATCGACGGCATACAACTATTCGGCGCACGGGCCAATCCTGCCGATCGGATCGGACGTGCTGGCGCTGACCGCCGTGGCGGCCTTCCGCCCGCGCCGCTGGCGCGGCGCCGTGCTGCGGAAATCCGCCAAGGTCAGGCTCGACGTGCTCGAGGAGGGGAAACGCCCGGTGATGGCCGACGCCGACAGCCGCTCGGTCCGCCACGTCGTCTCGGTCGAGGTGGAAAGCCACGCGTCGGTCAGCCACCGCATCCTGTTCGACCCGGGCCACGGTCTCGAGGAACGCCTGATACAGGAGCAATTCAGTTAGCCCCGGTCAGCCCGCGCCTTCGAGACCCGGGATTGGCGCCGTGACGATGGTTCCGTCCACGCGGCCGCCGCGCGAAACGGATCGGAACCCCGCCGGAAGGACGGATGTCCGGCGCGCGGGGGGCGCCGCGCGGACTTGGATGCACCGTCCCCGAATGAAAGGGGCCGCGTCTCCGCGGCCCCCTCCGGTTTCGGGATGAACGCCCGCGGCTACTTCTTGAGCTTTTTGTAGGCGTCCAACTCGTGCCGCGAGCCGACCACCAGCGGCACGACGCAGAGCGCGATCGCGATGAGCAGCCAGACGACCTCGCCCGAGCCGTGCCCGGTGTAGTAGGCGCCTTCGACGGCGGCCCAGTCCTTGATGTGGGTTCCCATTCGATGTCCTCCTTATTTGGCTTGGGCCGAAGCCGTTTTCATGCCTTCGGGATAGGCTTGGCTCGGCACTTTGGTCAGGTCGAGTCCGGCGATCTCCGCCTCCTCGGGCACCCGGAGCAGGCCGACCATCTTGAGGATCAGCGAGCAGACGTAGCCGGGAACGAAGCCGATGAGGAACATGATCACGAGTCCGAGGATCTGGCCCCAAAGGCTGATGGTCGCCACCTCGCCTTCGGCTCCCTGCAGCGCGGGATACCCCGACGCGAAGAGCCCGACGGCGAGAACGCCCCACGCGCCGAGCGTGCCGTGGACGGTGACGGCGCCGACGGCGTCGTCGATCTTGAACTTCTCGAGAAGCGCCGCGGCCGGTTGCATGACCGCCCCGCCGATGAAGCCCACCGCGAAGGCCAGCGGAGGCCACCACAGATCCAGGCCCGCCGCGCAGGAGATGATCCCGCCCAACGCGCCGGACATCATCCAGAACGGATCCCGGGTGATCATCCATGCTCCGATGATCCCGCCGGCGAAGCCCATCAGGATGTTGAACGACAGCGAGCTCAGGGTGAGCGGCGTTCCATAGATGTTGGCCCACTTGTCGGTGAACCAGCTCCAAGGCTCGCCCGGCACCACCAGGCAGGCCATGAGGAAGCCGAAGAAGCCCACGATGATGAGCATCAGCCCGACCAGCGTCGACGGCATGCTGTGACCCGCGATCGCGTTGGCCGTGCCGTCGGGATTGAACTTCCCGATCCTGGCTCCGAGGTTGATCAACACGCCGAGGGCGAAGAAGCCCGCGATCATGTGCACGACGCCCGCGGCGCCGAAGTCGTGATAGCCGAAGCCCGTGACCATCCAGCCGCTCGCGGACCAGCCCCAGGCGGCCGCGATCACCCAGGCGAACGAGCCCAGGATGATCGCGAGGATCACGAAGCCCACGACCTGGATGCGTTCGATCACCGAGCCCGAGAAGATCGAGGCGGTGGTCGCGGCGAAGAGCGTGAATGCTCCCCAGAACACGCCGGTCGCGTTGTCGGCCAGGCTCGGTCCCATGACCTCGCCGGCCGGATTCGCGAACTCGACCGCCGTTCCCCAGCTCTCGGCCGTCGGAATCAGGCCCGGGGTCCAGGCCCAATAGACGAACCAGCCGAAGAAGTAGAACGTCGGCACCATGAAGGCGAAGGCGAGAATGTTCTTCACGCCCGAGGCCAACACGTTCTTCAGGCGCGAAGCGCCCATCTCGTAGGACAGAAAGCCCGCGTGGATGATCACCATCAGCGGAATGGTGAGGTAGTAGTACATCTCCGCGAACATCGCGTTCGACGCCCGCGCGCCGCCGCCTTCGAGCGCCGCGACCTTCGCCGCGAGCTCAGCGAGTTGTTCTTCCATTTCTTCCTCCCTGTTTGGTTTCGCGGCCCGTTCATTGAACCGCGGTGGAATTCCTCCCGCCGCGGCGCGCGGGGGAAACCCGCCCGCGCGGCCGCGGCTTGGCGGGGCGGCCGCGGTCTGCGGAGCCCCTTCCCGCGAACCGGACCCGCCCGCGCTTCGGCGCGGCGGGACGGGCCCCGCGCGCGGCGCTGACTCCCGCGGGCGCCGGCGTTCCGGGCGCGGACGATGTCATTCGTAAACGCCCTCCCTGACGCGCTTCTTCTCCGGGTCGAAGTGCGGAAACGGCGAGACGCGCGCCTTGAGCCGCTTCTGCATCCCGTCGAGTTGGCCGATCTCGACGCCGGTCCCCACCTCCGCGTGCGTGACCGCGATCCGGCCGAGCGCGATCACCCGGCCCAGAATCGGAGACTTCACCGCGCTGGTGACCTCGCCCACCCGGGCCTTGCCGACGCACACCGGATCGCCGGAAGCCGGAACGACCCCGCCCTCCACCTCCAGGCCCACGAGTTTCCGGTGCGGATGCGCCTTGCGTTCCTCGAGCGCCGCCCGCCCGACGAAGTCGTCTCCCTTCGACTTGAGCGGCACGGTGAAGCCGATCCCGGCCTCCCACGGGTCGGTCGAATCGTCGAACTCGGAACCCGCGAAAATCAATCCCGCCTCGATCCGCGTCATGTCGAGCGCCGCGAGCCCGAACGGGGTCAGGCCGCGGTCCCGCCCCGCCTCCCAAATCGCGTCGAAAACCTCGCCGGCGTCCTTCGGGTGGCAGAACACCTCGTAGCCGAGCTCGCCCGAATAGCCCGTCCGCGAAACCACCACCGCCGTTCCCGAGAAATCCCCGATCCGCGCGACGGTGAACCGGAACCACGGAAGTTCTTCGATGGTCGGACGCGCGGGAGGGGTCCAAAACACCCCGGCCAGGATCTCCCGGGAAAGGCGTCCCTGGACGGCGACGTTGTGCAGATGGTCCGTCGACGGCCGCACCCAGGCGTTCAACCCGCGCTCCCGGGCCTGCTCCTTCAGCCAAAGGCCCGAAGCGTCCTTGCCGCCGATCCAGCGGAAATTCGCGTCGCCGAGCCGGTAGACGGTGCCGTCGTCGATCATGCCGCCGTGCTCGTGGCACATCGCCGTGTAGCTCACCTGGCCCGTGGAAATTCTCCTCACGTCGCGGGTGACGCAGACCTGCATCAACTCCTCGGCGTCCGGTCCCGTCACCTCGTACTTCCGCAGGGGGCTGAGATCCATGATCCCGGCCTTTTCCCGGACGGCCCAGTATTCCGCGATGGCCCCGTGGTTGGGAAAGGAATTCGGAAGCCAGTGGCCCGCGTATTCCACGAAGTCGCGGGTGCGTTCCGCGAAGCGGTCGTGGAACGCCGTTTTCCTGGTTTTCTCCATGTCGGACTCCGTGGATTTCCTGTGGCCCGCCGAAGGCTGGAAATCCTCTCCCGCCCCGTATGTCCGCACCTGGATGTCGGTTGGATTCCACCCGTTGGCGGGATCGATGTCGCAGGGGCACGCGGTGGAGACGCAGACGAGGTCGTCGAGCGCCCTGAGCAGCACGTAGTCCCCCGGGCGCGACCACGGATCGTCCATGCCGATCGCGTTCGCGTCGTCGAGCATCGTGTTGAAGAAGAAATTGATCGCCGGCCATCCCGCGCGGGGACCGACGCCGAACCGCGCCAGCCGCGCGTTCATGTTGTCCGAGCAATTGACGTGCCCGGGATACCCCAGATCCTCGTAATAGCGCGCCGTGCAGGCGAGGCCGAAGGTGTCGTGCCGCCCGCATGTGTCCTGGACGATCTCAACCAGCGGTTCGTGATCCACCGTCCAATATTTGGAGAGGATGCCGGGGGCGGGGTAAAGCGTTCCCGTCAGGCTGCGGGTCGAGGTGGGGTCGATTTCGCGCTCCAGTCCCTTGTCGAGGGCGCGGAGCGAGAACGCTTGGAAGTCCGAGCACTCCCGGCCCTTGACGTCGAGTATCTGAATGAATTCGCCCTTCGCGACCTCGTAGGCGTGGGCGTTCCCCGGTTGGATGTTCGCGTCCGTGACGGGATCCGCGAGCGGATCGGGCGGTCCCGGGGATTCGCCTTCGGGACCGGGGTCGGCCCTGCGGATGTAGAGCGTCAACTCGGTGGGGGCGTTCTGGTTTTCGGGCGACATCGGGGCGCCCGGGGCGGCGCAGATCAGAAGGCCGTCGCTCCGCGCCGTGAAGGTCTCGGTGTCGCCCGGACGCGAGCCTTCGGCGAACACCGGAACCGCGTCCCCGGCGCCGATGGCGAACCCGGCCGCGGCAAGGGCCTTCAGCACGCGGGCGCCCGAAGGCGAACCTCCGGCCAGGATCCCGATCGTCGCTTCCGGCCGGCCGCGGCCCCGCGCGCCGAGCATGCCGGCGTCCGAGGCGCCGTCGGGCGCGAAGAACACCAATTCCCCGGGTTGCAGACCCTCCTTGTCGAGGACGCTGATTTCGTCGCCCGCGCGGACGGCCACCGCCCGGGAACCCCCGCCCGGAACCGGATGGCGCTCCACCCCGCGCGGCAAAATCGGAAGGCCGCGGGCGATCACGCCGCGCCGCTCCCACGGGTGCTCGAGGAATTCCGAACCGTCCACGCCGTCCCCCCGCCTCATCCGATGCCCAAAAGCCGCTTGCGGCGCCCGGCCCAGGACAGGATCGCCAAATCGAACGTCAGCGCCATCAGGGCCACGTTCATCCCCAGGACGATGTTCTTGCCCAAATCCGCGCCCGCGAGCGTCCGCTGCAATTCCTGGCCGAGATCCTGCGTCCCAATGAAGGCCGCGATGATCACCATGAAGAACGCGAAGATGATCGCCTGATTGAATCCGACCGCCATCGTCGGCAACGCCATGGGCAATTCCACCGTCCACAGCCTCCGCCGCCGGGTCGCGCCGGACATGTCGGCGGCCTCGGTGATCTCCGCGGGAACCGAGCGCAGACCCTCGATCGTGTAGCGGGTCAGCGGAACGGTGGTGAATATGACGATGGCGAACACGACCGCCACGTCGTTCACGCCGAAGAGCATGATCGCCGGAATCAGATAGATGAAACTGGGAAAGGTCTGCGCCGTGTCGCAGGCGAGAAGTATGCGCGACGACCACCTCTCCGACCGGGCCGCCGCGACGCCGAGGGGAATGCCGACCACCGTCGAGACGATCACGGCCGAAATGACGGTGTAGAGGGTGATCACCGAGCGGTCCCACCACCCGGAAAACGCGACGGCGGCGAAGAACGCGAAGGCGTATGCGCCCGGCCTCGCGCCGCCGACCCCGTGGGCGAGCGCCGTGACGAAAAGGACGAAGGACGCCGTCGGAATCCACAGAAGGGAATCGCGGAACGGAATCAGCACCTTGACGTTCAGGAACCACCGCAGCCATTCCGTGACCGCGTTCACGCCGTCGATGGCGAGAAACCCCTTGATCGCCGCGTCGATCTCCCGGCCCCGGGAGAGGGATTGCCGCCGTCCGATCTCGGCGAACAACTCGACGAATTGGGCCGCCGCGCAGAACGCGGCGAAGGCCGCCAATCCGGCCAAAAGGAAAACGTGCCGCCGCCACCACGGGATTCCCCTCTCGAAATGCTCCGGCTGCTTGACGACCCAGGCGGCGGAGAGGCGGTCGAGGGTGATCGCCAAAAGCACGATGGTCACCCCGATCTCGAACGACCGGCCCAGTTTGAAACTGCCCATCATCGAAAGAAGTTTCGCGCCGAGCCCGGGCATTCCGATGAACGCGGTCAACACCACCATCGCGAGGCAAAGCATGATGACCTGGTTGAGTCCCACCAGGATCTCGGTGCGGGCCGCGGGAATGCGGACGCGGGTCAGCATCCGCCAGCGGGTGCATCCCGACATCTTTCCGGCCTCGACGATTTCCGGAGCGACCTTCTTCAGGCCGAGCGTCGTCATCAGGATCATCGGCGGAACCGCGTACACGATGGTGGCCACCGCCCCGGCCGTCGGGCCGACCTTGAAGAAGATCACCGCCGGCAGAAGGTAGGTGAAGAACGGGAGCGTCTGCAGAACGCTCAGGACCGGCCTGAGCGCGGCGTCGAAACGGTCGTATCTCCAGGCCGCGACGCCGAGGAACAGCCCCAGGAAGAACGCCGCGGGGGCGGCGACCGCGAGGACCGACATGGTCTGCATCGCGATTTCCCATTGGCCGATCAGCGCCGTCCAGACGAAGGTGCCGCCCGCCAGCGCGGCCAGCCGCCAGCCGCCGAGCCAATAGCCCAGGACCGCCGCCGCCGCCGCGACCGCCGTCCACGGAATCGGGCCGAGATTGGGCCAGCGCCGCTT
>JANQKA010000587.1 GCA_028281405.1 Hasllibacter sp.
TGATCACGCGGGCTTCGGAGGGATCGGTCAGGGACGCGGTTTCCCTGCTCGACCAGGCGATCAGCCACGGGGCGGGGGAGACCACGGCGGATCAGGTCCGCTCGATGCTCGGCCTGGCCGACAGGGGCCGCGTGCTGGATCTGTTCGACATGATCCTGCGCGGCGACTCCGCCGCGGCGCTCGGGGAACTCACCGCTCAGTACAACGAAGGGGCCGATCCCATGGCGGTCCTGCGCGACCTGGCCGAGATCACGCATTGGACCTCGGTCATCAAGATCACGCCCAACGCGGTGGACGACCCCACGGTTTCCCCCGACGAAAGAAAGCGGGGCCTCGAAATGGCGGAGGGCCTGTCCATGCGGGTGCTGTCGCGCATGTGGCAAATGCTTCTGAAGGCGTTGGAGGAGATCGCGCGGTCGCCGAACGCGATGATTGCGGCGGAGATGGCGGTCATCCGCCTGACCCACGTCGCGGAATTGCCGACGCCCGAGGAATTGGTGCGCAAACTGGGGAACGAACCGACCCCGCCACCCTCTCCGGGCGGCGCTTCTCCGGCCCGGTCGGCGTCTCCGGCGGGGGAATCCCGCGCGCCGGGGTCCGGTGGCCCGGCGGCGGCCGCCTCCGGTCGAAGCGGCGACCCGCGGGGCGGGACCGCGCCGTCCGCGGATCCCCCCGGTCCCGGCACCGTCGGGGAAGGTTCGGAGACGGCGGAATCCTCCTCCGGGGAGACCGCGTCCGGCACCCCGGCTTCCGGAGCGGGCGGTTCGGAACCGTTGGCTTCGGATTCCGATGAATCATCCTCGACCCCACCGACATCCGGAACGGTCGGTTCGGAACCCGCGGCTTCGGAATCCGATGGCCCAGCGTCCACCTCTCCGACTCCCGGAGGCGTCGATCCGGAACCGGCGGATCCCGGCTCCCGTGAATCCCCGTCCAACGCTCCGGCATCCGGAATGGTAGGTTCGGAACCCAAGGCTTCGGGTTCCGATGGCCCCGCGTCCTCTTCTCCGACGCCCGGAGGCGTCGATCCGGAACCGGCGGATCCCGGCTCCCGTGAATCCCCGCCCAACGCTCAGGCATCCGGAATGGTGGGTTCGGAACCCACCGCTTCGGCTTCCGATGGCCCCGCGTCCACCTCTCCGGTGCCCGGAGGAATCGATCCGGAGCCCGCGGATCGCGGCTCCCGAGAATCCCCGTCCATCGCTCCGGCATCCGGAGTTGTCGGTACGGAATCCACGGTTTCGAGCCACGGTGGATCACCGTCCACCATCCCGACGAGCGGAACCGTCAATCCGAAACAGGTGGATTACGGCTCCGGTGACCCCGATGGCGGAGCGGTGGCCGTCGGTGGAGGAGGTGGTGTTTACGTTGCCGAGGCGGCGCCGGCGCCGACTCCGGAGGCTCAAGAGTCGCCGGCGGAGGACGCGGATAACGCGCTCGCCCGGTATGTCACCTTTGAGACGGTCGTCGAACTCATCCGCCGCCAACGCGACGTGAAGCTCTTGGTGGACGTGGAAACGGGCGTCAAGCTCGTGTCCTATAAACCCGGAACGATCGAGTTCGAATACGCGGACTCCGCTCCGGAAGACCTCGCGTCGCGCCTCTGCGAGCGGCTCAAAGCCTGGACAGGCAACCGCTGGGCGGCGGTGGTCGTGAGTTCCGGAGGAGCGCCCACCATCGCGGAATCCCGTGACGCCGAAGACCGGGCACTTCGGGAACAGGTCGCGGCCCATCCTTTGGTGAAGGCGGCGATGGAGGCGTTTCCCGGCGCGGAGATCGCTTCCGTCACCCCGTTCACCGAACTGGAGAAGGCCGCCGAAGAGGAGGCGCTTCCCGAAATTCCCGATAATTGGGATCCATTCGAGGAAGCGTGAGACGGGGACTCGGCGCGGCCCGACGGGAGGAGAGGCCCGGGGGAAGGGAGACGCGGCGGTTCCCGAATCGAAGCGCCCGCCGCGCCCGTCGTCCCGCGGACCGGGCCGCCCGGTCCGGGTTCACTCGCTTGCGCCCGCGGCTTGCGGGGAATAGCACACCACACGGAAACGGAATCGGAGAAATCACGATGTTCGAGAAACTGGGCAACCTTGGCGACATGTCCAAGGTGATGAAGAAAGTGCAGACGATGCAGGCCAAGATGGAGGCGCTGCAGCAGGAATTGGCCGAGTCGACCGTGGACGCCGAAAGCGGCGGGGGACTCGTTCGCGTCACCTGCAACGGGAAGGGCGAAATGCTCAGCTTGAACATCGATCCGTCGATTTTGAACGCCGAGAACAAGGAGGTCGTCGAGGATCTGATCATCGCGGCGCTCGGCGAGGCCCAGGGGAAGGCCGAAGACAGGTCGCAGGAGGAAATGCGGAAATTCACCGAGGAGATGGGCCTGCCCCTCCCGGACAAATACAAGCCCTGACGCGATCCCGGCCACGGTGGCCGTCGATCCGGTGGGCTTCCGGAGGGGATTTCCGCCGGGCCCCGGTTGCGGGGCCTGCAGCGGCCGCCGCCGATTCCCCGGGCTTCATGGAGGGAACCGCGCGGCTCTCCGACGCGCGGATCCCGCTTCCTCATATTTCCGGGCCATTCAAGGCGAAAGCCTCCTTCGATGACGCCTACTTTGGCCGCCCGCGGCCTCGGGGGGCTTCCCGCCATCCCGGCCGCGCCGATTCGGATGACGCCTTCGCGGGCCGCCCGCTGCAGCGGACCGCGGTCGGGAACGGACGGGTGACTCCGGGGCGGTCCCATTATTGTCGACGGTGGCCGCGCCGGAAGTGGCCGCTCCGGAGTGGTCCGTCGGACGGGGATCGTTGATTCGCCCGCTTCCCCCGCTTATGTATTCCCCGATCCGCGGCCACGGGGCTCCGCGGTCGCCAACCCACCGCGGGCCACCCGCGTCCGATATGGAGAACCATATGACCGATGTTGTCATCGCTTCCGCCGCCCGCACTCCCGTGGGCAGTTTCCTTGGCTCTTTCGCAGACATTCCCGCCCACGATCTCGGCGCGGCGGTGCTGGGGGAGGTCGTGGAGCGCGCGGGAGTCGAGAAGTCACAAGTTTCCGAGACGATCCTCGGTCAGGTGCTGACCGCGGCGCAGGGCCAGAACCCGGCCCGTCAAGCCCACATCAACGCGGGCCTGCCCCAGGAAAGCGCGGCTTGGGGAATCAATCAGGTCTGCGGTTCGGGACTTCGCGCCGTTGCGATCGGAGCGCAGCACATCAAACTGGGGGACGCCTCGATCGTCGCCGCCGGCGGGCAGGAAAGCATGTCCCTCGCACCGCACGCCGGCCCAATGCGCCAAGGCCGGAAGATGGGCGACGCCAAATTCACCGACACGATGATCCGCGACGGCCTTTGGGACGCCTTCAACAACTACCACATGGGCCAGACGGCAGAGAATGTCGCCGAGAAGTGGCAGATTTCCCGCGATCAACAGGACGAGTTCGCGGTCGCCTCGCAGAACAAGGCGGAGGCGGCCCAGAAAAGCGGAAAGTTCGATGACGAAATCGTTCCCTACACGGTGAAGACCCGGAAGGGCGACGTCGTCGTCGACAAGGACGAATACATCCGCCACGGGGCCACCGTGGAGGCGATGAAGAAACTGCGTCCGGCGTTCGCCAAGGACGGCTCGGTCACCGCGGCGAACGCGTCGGGACTGAACGACGGCGCGGCCGCGGTGCTTCTGATGAGCGCGGACGAGGCCGGAAAGCGCGGGATTGAACCGCTCGCCCGCATCGCGTCCTACGCCACCGCAGGACTTGATCCGTCGATCATGGGGGTCGGCCCGATCCACGCTTCGCGCAAGGCGCTGGAGAAGGCGGGATGGAAGGTCGGCGACCTGGACCTCGTCGAGGCGAACGAAGCCTTCGCGGCGCAGGCCTGCGCGGTCAACAAGGACATGGGGTGGGATCCCGGCATCGTGAACGTCAACGGCGGCGCGATCGCGATCGGCCACCCGATCGGCGCGTCGGGCGCGCGCGTCCTGAACACGCTTCTGTTCGAGATGAAGCGCAGGGACGCGAAGCGAGGCCTCGCGACGCTCTGCATCGGCGGCGGCATGGGCGTGGCCATGTGCGTCGAGCGTCCGTGATCCGGCGGGCGCGGAATCATTCCGCGCCCGATTCGTTCGCGGGGGCGGCGTCCCCCGCGATGCCCGGCGGCGAACGCCGCCGGGTTCCAGGGAGCCGATAGCGCATTCAGCGGGGTCGTCCCGTGTCGGTTGAGGAGCGGGCGCCGGACTCTTGGCCGCGCGACTGGATTGGAC
>JANQKA010000631.1 GCA_028281405.1 Hasllibacter sp.
GTCGCCGGGAACATCTACATGATCGCCAATCACTACGGCGTCGGCGTCCGAGCGTCATCGACCGCCATCCTCGTGACCACGGCGATCAGCGTCGTCACCGTGTCGCTCGTCATCGGTTGGATCGCGCCGCTCGCGCTTTGACGCGGTCGTTGCCGCCCGTTATCCCCGCGCGGCGCAAGAAGGGAGGTCGTCATGGAAGTCGTCTCGGAAAACCGGTGCTTCGGAGGAACTCAGGGAGTCTACAGGCACCGAAGCCAATGCTGCGGCTGCGACATGACCTTCGGTCTGTTCCTGCCCGGAGGCGATCGCGGCGATCGGGGTCCGGCCACGGGAAACTCCGGCCACGGAAACGCCGAGAGGGGAAATTCCAACGACGGCCAGGCGCCGGCGCTCTGGTACCTCTCGGGGCTGACCTGCACCCACGAGAACGCCATGGTGAAGGCGGGCGCGCAGAAAACCGCTTCCCGCCTCGGCGTCGCCCTGATCTTCCCCGACACCTCCCCCCGGGGCGACGGCGTGGCCGACGACGACGCTTATGACCTTGGGCAGGGCGCGGGATTTTACGTCGACGCGACGGAAGAGCCGTGGGCGGCGAATTACCGAATGTGGACCTACGTGACCGAGGAGTTGCCCGGCCTCGTGTTCGACCGATTTCCCCTCGATTCCGGGAGGCAGGGCATAACGGGCCACTCGATGGGAGGCCACGGCGCCCTGACGGCGGCGATGCGCCTGCCGGGCCGCTACCGCTCGGTCTCCGCCTTCGCGCCCCTCTCCCACCCCACGGAGTCGGATTGGGGGAGAAAACAGTTTTCCGCCTATCTCGGTCGAACCGACGCGCAAGAACACGACTCGACCCTTCTGATGCGCGACCTCGGTTTCGATGGCCCGGTCCTGATCGATCAGGGTTCCTCCGATCAATTCCTCGACCTGCTCAAATCGAGCGACCTCGCGGAGGCCATGAACACCCGCGGGCAGGAAGGCCGATTCCGCATGCAACCGGGATACGATCACTCGTATTTCTTCGTCTCGACCTTCATGGACGATCACCTCGAATTCCACGCGGACGCGCTTCGGAATTGACGCTCCACCACGACGGGACCGATCCGCTCAGCCCATCCTGGAAACTCCGCGAATCCACGCCACCCCACGGACGCGGATTTGGGTGGCGGCCCCCCGCGCCCGCCGCCCGCGGAGGCGCCGGCTTGTCCGGCCCACGCTCCTTCGCCAAAGATCCCCGCGGGGCGCCTCGAATTCCACGCGCGGGGTTCCGGATGCGACACCGCCAAACGGCGTCCGCGGCCTCCGCTTCCATCAATGGAAACTCTGCGGATCCACGTCGATCGAAAGGCGCAGGCCGGACGGAATCTTCACCCGTCCCAACCACTCCGCGACCGCCGCCTGAAGGGGAACCGTCCTGCCCGACTTGACCAGAAGCCGGGCCCGGTGCCATCCCTTGATCCGCGCGATCGGCGCGGGCGCCGGGCCGAGCACCTCCGCCCCGATCCGCCGAATCGGCCCGTCGGCCCGCGCCAAGGCGTTGCCCGTGTCGAACACCTCCTTGACGTCCGTCGAACTCAGGATGATTCCGACCATCCTGCCGTATGGCGGCACACCGGCCTTCATCCGACCCTCGGCCTCCGCCCTCCAGAACGCCTCGTCTTCGCCATCGATGATCGCCCGGATCACCGGATGATCGGGTTGGTGTGTCTGGATCAACGCCGTTCCCGGCCGCTCCGCCCGGCCCGCCCGGCCCGCGGCCTGCCGCACCAACTGAAACGTCCTCTCCGCGGCGCGGAGGTCCGATCCCTTAAGCCCGAGATCCGCGTCGATGACGCCCACGAGGGTCAGCAACGGGAAATTGTGTCCCTTCGCCACGATCTGCGTGCCGATCACGATATCCGCGCCCCCTTGCGCGATTTCCTCGATCCGCTCCTTCAATCCCGACGCGGAACCGAAGAGATCGGAAGACAGAACCGCGACACGCGCATCCGGAAACCGCGCCGCGGCCTCTTCGGCCAAGCGCTCCACCCCCGGCCCCACGGCGGACAATCTGCCCTCGACTCCGCATTTGGGACACGCTTCGGGCACGGGCAGGGAGTCCCCGCACTGGTGGCAGACGAGACGGGATTGAAAGCGGTGCTCCACCATCCTCGCGTCGCATTGCGCGCAGCCGATCTGATGTCCGCAACCGCGGCACACGGTGATCGGCGCGTAACCGCGCCTGTTGAGGAAGAACATCGCCTGCTCGCCTTCGGCGATCCTCGCCTCCGCCGCTTCCGCCAAAGTCGGGGAAATCCAGGATTTGGCGGGCATGGACTCCGCGCGCATGTCGACCGCGCGCATCCGCGGCAGAACCGCCTCCCCGAACCGGGAGGTCAGGTCCAACCGCGAGTATTTCCCCCGCTCGGCGTTCGCCCAGGTTTCCAGCGACGGGGTGGCCGAGGCCAAAATCACCCTGGCTCCCGCGATCGACGCACGAAGGACCGCCATGTCGCGGGCGTTGTAGAACACCCCGTCCTCCTGCTTGTACGAAGTGTCGTGCTCCTCGTCGACGACGATCAGGCCGAGGTCGCGGAACGGCAGGAACAGCGCGGACCTCGCGCCGACGGCCAGCTCCGCCCCGCCCTCGGCGACCATGCGCCACGCCCGCCTCCGTTCGGACGCGGTCGCGCCGGAATGCCATTCGGCGGGCCGCGCCCCGAACCGCTCCTCCACCCTGTTCAGGAATTCCGCCGTCAACGCGATCTCCGGCAGCAGCACCAAAGCCTGCCTCTCCGCCCTCAGGCACTCGGCCACCGCCTCGAGGTACACCTCGGTCTTGCCCGAACCCGTCACGCCCTTGAGCAGTGTCGTTCCATACTTTCCCGATCGGATTCCTTCACGCAGCTCAGCCGCCGCGGCGGCTTGATCCGGCGCCAATTCCTTTCCCGGCGACGAGGCGTTCATCCGCGGATAGGGGGTGTCGCGCGGCATGTCCTCCTCGCGTATGGCGCCGGCGCCGACCAATCCCTTGACCACGGAACTTCCGACGCCGGCGAGGCCGGTCAATTCCCGCATGGTGACCGCCGCCCCGCCATACCCGTCGAGCGCCTCCATGACGCGGACGCGCGCGTCGGTCATCCGATCCGGCAATCCGTCCCCCCGGCGGTAAACCTTCCTTGTCGACAAAGCTTCGCCGAGTCCGGGCGACCGGGTCGCGAGGCGCAGCACCGCGGGAAGCGGAGTCAGAGTGTATTCGGCCACCCGGGACAGGAAGTCCCGCATCTCCGCGCGCATCGGCGGCGCGTCGACGACCCCGGCCAACCGCCGCAACCTTTCAACAGGCCAATCTCCGACGGCGGTTCCCCAGACGACGCCCATTTCCCTGCGCGGTCCCAGCGGCGCCTCCACGAAGGCGCCGAGACGGCATCCCTCCTCCGGCGCGAGGTAATCGAGCGGTTTGCCCAGGGGCCGCGTCGTCAGGACCGCCACGGGAGCCCCTCCGGGAAACCAATCCGTCCCTTCCGGGGCCCCTCCCCGCGCATCTCCGCGATCGTTGGGACGGTTCCTTGTCACGCCCGAACCCTATGACCGGAACGCGACCACCGCAAGCACGGCGGGCTTTCCCGCGCCGCGCCCGCGCGCTATCATCCCGGCGGCAGTTTCAAAGGAGTCCGCCATGAAATTCTTCGTCGACACCGCCGACATCGACGCAATCGCCGAACTGAACGATCTGGGCATGGTCGACGGCGTGACCACCAACCCGTCGCTGATCATGAAATCGGGACGCGACATCAAGGAGGTCACCAAGGAGATCTGCGCCTTGGTCAAAGGTCCCGTCTCCGCCGAGACCGTCGCCACCGACGCCGACGGAATGATCGCCGAGGGCCGCGAATTGGCGCGGATCGCCGACAACATCGCCGTCAAGGTTCCGCTGACCTGGGCCGGTCTCAAGGCTTGCCGGACGCTCGCGGACGAAGGCCGGATGGTCAACGTCACACTGTGCTTTTCCGCCAACCAGGCGCTTCTGGCGGCGAAGGCCGGAGCGACCTTCATCTCCCCATTCATCGGACGCCTCGACGATCTGAATCTCGACGGCATGGAATTGATTTCCGATATCCGCGAGATCTACGACAACTACGAGTTCAAGACCGAAATCCTCGCCGCGTCCATCCGCACGACGAACCACATGTATGAAGCCGCGATGATCGGAGCGGATGTCGCCACCGCTCCTCCCAAGGTCATCAAGGACATGGCGGGGCACGTCCTGACCGACAAAGGCCTCGCCGCCTTTCTGGACGATTGGGGGAAGACCGGACAGAAGATCATCTGATTCCGCCGGCCCTGATTCCGGCTCCGGCCAAAAAAAGCTTGCCCATTCCGGCGCGGCCGGTTATTCCGCCCGAAAAAAACAGGGGCAGAGCAGATGTCCTCCACAGCCGAAGACCAAAGCCTTGATATCGAGGATATCAGGGACCGGATCCTATGCGATCCGGAAATCATCCTCGACGACCGCGACGTGATGAAGGCGCTGATCGCGGCGAACCTCGAGAGGACCGGCAAAAACATCATCGATTTGCGCGGCATTACGATGGACCGTCTTGAGACGAACCTCGACCGTTTGGAGGACACCCACCGCTCGGTCGTCACCGCCGCCTACGAGAATCTCGCCGGCACCAAACAAATCCACCGCGCCCTGCTGCCGCTTCTCGAAGCGGGGTCGTTTCCCGACATGCTCGCCGCACTGAAGGGCGAGGCGGCGGAAATCCTGCGGGTCGACGCCGTCGCCATGGTCGTCGAAAGTTCCGGGGAGGAACGCGCGGGCGTGGACTTGGAGGGATTCCCCGACCTTCTCCTCGTCCGGGAACCGGGCTTTTGCGACGGCTACATCGACGGAGGGTGTGGAACACCACCCCGGACGGTCACCCTCCGCGCGGTCGCGGACGCGAGCCGGGACGTGTTCGGCGGGCGGGCGGGCAACATCCGCTCGGAGGCCGCGCTCAGGCTCGATTTCGGGGAAGATAGGCCTCCCGGCCTGCTGATCCTGGGCGCCGAGGACATGCATCAGTTCCGGGCCGCCCAGGGAACCGACCTGTTGGAATTCTTCGCCGGCGCCTTCGGGCGGTTGGCGCGCCGCTGGTTGTCATGATGGAGCGGGCCGCCGCGGGGGGGCGCCGCGGCGACCCCGCGGTCTCGCCGCAGGCGCGGGACGCGCTGGAGGAATGGATCGCCCACAAGCGGTCGCTGGAAGGCGCGGCGGCAAACACCGTCTCCGCCTACGCGGCCGACGTGTCCGGATTCCTCGCCTTCCTCTCGAAACACCGGGGCGAAGAGACCGGGTTGGGCCCGCTCCGCGGGCTCTCGACGCGCGACATGCGGTCGTGGATGGCGCACGAGCGCGGAGGCGGGATCGGCGCCCGTTCCCTGGCGCGGCGGCTTTCGGCGGTGAAGGGTTTCATCGCGTGGTTGGCGGAACGCGACGGGTTCGACGCCGCCGCCCCGCTGTCGACCCGCGCCCCGCGCCATCAGCGCAAGTTGCCCCGGCCGGTCGATCCGGACGCGGCGAAGGATTTGATCGACGTGGTCGGGACGCGTTCCGGCGAGCGCTGGGAGGCCACCCGCGACGTCGCCGTCCTGCTGCTGCTCTACGGATGCGGCCTGAGAATATCGGAGGCCCTTTCGCTCACCGGCGCGGACCTCCCCCCGCCCGAGGTTTTGCGCGTCATCGGCAAGGGTGGCAAAGAGCGGATCGTTCCGGTCCTGCCCGTCGTCCGGGAGGCCATCTCCGGCTACGCGAAGCTCTGCCCGCACGACCTTCCGCGCGACGGAGCGCTGTTCCGGGGCGCCAGGGGCGGCCCGCTGTCGCCCCGGATCGTGCAGATGCGCCTGGCCGACGCGCGGGAGCAGCTCGGCCTTCCGGCCACTGCCACGCCCCACGCCCTGCGCCACTCGTTCGCGACGCACCTTCTCGAGCGCGGCGGCGACCTGCGCTCGATCCAGGAATTGCTCGGCCACGCGTCGCTTTCGTCGACACAGGTCTACACGGCCGTCGACTCCGTCCGATTGGTGGAGGTCTACAAGTCCGCGCACCCCCGGATGAAACGCCAGGCCTGAAACGCCGCGGGACCGCCGTCGGCGCGGCGGCGTGTTTGCGTTCCGGCTCCGAATCGGGGATGACGCCCCCATGTCACCACAGTCCAAGGCGCTCGGCGTCCACCTTCTGACCGCGACCGGCGCGGTGTTCGCGATGCTCGCGATGCTCGCCGCCGCCGACGAACGATGGGACATGATGTGGTTCTGGTTGGTGGTCGCCTTCGTCGTGGACGGGATCGACGGACCGCTGGCCCGCCGTTTCGAAGTCCGCCGCCACGCGCCGCAAATAGACGGCGTCCTGCTGGATTTGACCATCGACTATTTGACCTACGTGTTCATTCCGGCCTTCGCGCTGTTCTCTTCGGGCCTTCTGCCCGGTTGGACCGGCTGGCTTTCGATCATCGCGATCACCTTCGCCTCCGTCGTCTACTTCGTCCGCGACGGAATGAAGACCCGGGACAAATCGTTTTCGGGGTTTCCGGGGTGCTGGAACATGGTCGTCATCGTCATCTTCGCGACGGAGCCGAATTTCTGGCTGATCCTCGCGCTGGTCGCGTTCTTCTCGGTGGCGATGTTCCTTCCATTGAAATTCATCCACCCGATCCGCACCGCCCGCTGGAAGGCCGTGAACCTGCCGGTCGCGCTGGCCTGGACCATTTTCGCCGGATGGGCCGCGTGGATCGATTTCGCCGCGGGAAGCTGGGCGCATTGGGGTCTCGTGCTGACCTCGCTCTATCTGGTCTCCGCCGGCATCGCGCAGCAACTCATCCATGGTCGCGAAGGCTGAATCCGGGTTCCGCCCCGGATTGACCGCTCCCCGAACGCGTTCGCCTCAACCGGCAGCCCCGCCATTTTCCCGCCCGCGGGAACGCGGGGGAACGCCGCCCGGAGATCCGCCTCCGGAACGGGACGCGCGCGCCCGGATCTTCGATTGAACCGTTTCGGCCCGATTTCCGACCGGACGCGCCGACCGCCGCTAAATCAGCAATCCCGCGGCGCCCTCCAGCCGCAACAGCGCCACCTTCGCCTCCACTCCGCCCGCTCCCGAATAGCCTCCAAGTCCGGACGCCGCGACGACGCGGTGACAGGGAACGATGACGGGAATGCGGTTGGCGCCGCAAGCCTGTCCCGCGGCCTGCGGCGAAATCCCGACCTCCTCCGCGATTTCCCCGTATGTCACCGTCCTCCCGTATGGAATCGCGAGCATGGCGGCGCGGAAGCGCCGTTCGAATTCGGTGCGTCCCGGCCGCAGCGGCGCCTCGAAACGCGTCAGCCGTCCCGCGAAATACGCCTCCAGTTCGCCGCAGACCTCCGCTCCGACGCCGCGTCCGGGCCGCGGCGCCCGCGCCCAATCGATGCTTTCCACGCCGCCGTCGATCAGCGTCGCGGCGAGGGGCCCCACGGCCGTTTCGACCCCGACGCGGATGGAATTTTCCGCCGGCGGCACCGGCGCGTTTTCGAATGATTCGTCCGTGATCAAGTCCATCGTTCCCCGTTTCCCATTCCCATCCGCCCGGTCTCCGGAGCGGTTGATTCCACCGCCGGCGCGCGCCCCGTCCGCGCGTCGCGGACGCATCCGTTCCGCGTCCACCGCGGCCAACCGCGGGACCGGGCGCGGCCGGAGGGCCGCGACCGGCGGCGTCAATAGTACCCGAACAGCACGGCGTTCCCGAACGCCGCCTCCCTGCACCTGTATTCGGCGTGGCCGCCCCAGACGAATCCTCCGCGGTTGCGCGACTTGTGATAGTAGGTCGCTCCGATCTCGTTCAAGGGCTTGGTGGTGTAGAACACGACGAAGTGTTCGGGCAATCCGGCTCCGGGATCGTCGCTCGTCGCCTGGAAGCAGTGGATTATGTCGTTCTCGAAACTCTCGTACACTCCGATGTCGTTCCACAGTTCGAGATTCGGATGCCCTCCGTACCGCTGCACGATGCTCTTGGACACCTTCCAGGTTTCCTCCGGGTGATAGTCGATGGGGCGGGCCGGTATGTTTCTTTCGCATCCGGCCAGGGCCGCGGCCGCGATGACGAGCGCGAAGGCGCGGGACATGAATTTCATTGCCGTCTCCTTTCGGATCGATGAGTCTTCGGGTCCGCCCCGCGGCGAACCCCGGCATCCAACCGAATCCCCCGCGGACGGGCGCGGAAATCCGGCATGCCGTTCCAACGGATCGTCCCGCTTCCGGGCGGCGCCGTTCAAGACAATATCCCGTGAATACTTCGTCAAACGGGCGGAGGTCCGCCGCATACGGCCCGAACGCGTCCGCGACCACGCGCCCAACCACGTCATTCCGCTTCAATCGGGCCGTCACGCTCCCGTTCGGCCTT